>CAJBJW010000273.1 GCA_903953455.1 uncultured Pseudomonadota bacterium
AAGAGATAAATTTGGATGTTTCCCTAATTCTTCCAATGCAATAATTCCATTTGCGGCCGTAGTAACAACTTCAAATCCCTCCCATTTATTGATAATCCCCTTCACTAAATTACGCATGAGAATTGCATCATCAACGACCATTACAGTATGAACCATAATATTTCTTCCTATTCAATTTTGATTAATTAACATAAAAGGGCTGATTTTCGACCAGCCCATAGTCCATTCTTTAAATATAAATTAGAAATTACCGAAACCACGTTCATCCATATCAAGTGGCATAATTTGTTTTGATGATTTTTTTTCAAAGCCGACAGCTGAAGCTCCACTTTTACTTTGTTGCGCAAGAAGAAGTTGCAACTGTTGAAGTAATTCGGGTGTTATGCCTTCTAAACTCAATGAATTAGGTGAAGATGAACGTTCACTTAATTTAAACTGTTTTAACTCGCTTTGTGTGTTTGATGCAACGCTCGTTAATTTATTGGATGACGATGCTAACTCATCTGCTTGTTGACTCACTTGGCGTGAAGCTAAAGCTACTTGCCCCATAGCAATGTTAATTTGTGAAACACCTCTAGATTGCTCGACACTCGCTGTAGATATTTCTGAAACCAAATCCTTTACTTTTATCACATTTGTAACGATTTGATCTAAAGCTTTGCGAGTATCAATTGCTATATTGACGCCGTCATTCACACGTTTAGTTGAATCTTCAATTAAACCGGCTGTTTCACGTGCCGCTTTTGCACTCCGTCCCGCTAAGTTACGTACTTCTTGCGCAACTACTGCAAATCCCCTTCCATGCTGCCCTGCTCTTGCAGCTTCAACTGCCGCATTTAAGGCAAGCAAATTGGTTTGAAAAGCGATTTCATCAATGACCTTAATAATTTTAGCAATACTTTGTGCCGAATCATTGATTGCACTCATAGCATCAGACATCGCTTGCATTTTAAGTTGACCATCATTTGCAGCATCCGACGTTACTTCAACCAATTGATTAGCTGCATTTGCATTTTCAGTATTCGCTTTAACTTGGCTATCAGTTTGCTCGAGGGCGGAAGTCACTTCTTCTACTGCTGAAGATTGCTGTTCAGCTGTTGAAGCCATATTTTGAGATGCGTAATTTAATTGCCCTGCAGATACCCCAACTTGCTCAATCGCATCAACAATTTGATGCAATGACGTATTCAAGTTAAGCATTGCAGCGCCGAGGGTATCAATAATTGAGCGATACTCTCCTCTAAATTGGTTAGCATCAACTCGCACACTCAAATCGCCTTCAGCAATACCCGTTGAAACTCGGTTAACATCATCAATAACCGCTTTTAAGGTTAAAAATGCTCCGCCCAAAGTTTCAATAATTTTACGATATTCCCCTTGAAAACGAGATGAATCAACATTGATACTTAAATCACCTTCTGCAATACCAGCAGATACTTGATTAATATCTTTTATGACCGCTTTCAATACTAAAAATGAACTTCCTAAAATTTCAACAATTCTGCGATATTCTCCTTTAAAATTTGCAGCATCAATATTCATGCTCAAATCACCCTCAGAAATACCAATTGCTAACCCACTAACATTACGCATAATGCCTTTAAGACTTTCACGTAATTCAGAAACCGAATCATGAAGTAATCGACTTGAACCTATCGTGATTGATTTATCAATGAGATGAGAATCCAAATCGCCATTTGCCATATCTTGGAGTGTTTTAGTCATTGACGCCCAAGCGGTAATATCATTCCACTCCACCAAGATATTGATACGTTTCCCACTAGCATCAAATATAGGTGTTGCCGCTAGTGCAAATGTTCGTCCACCAACACTCATTTCTGATTTAATTTGAGAGTTTAAACTATCCATCAGTCTACGTTGATGGCCGGGATTTTTATGGAACATATCCATATTAGCCCCCATCAATTTATCTTTATCGAAATGAGGTAACTCTTTACGTATATCTGTTTCTGCTTTAGCAAACATCTCTTTAATAGCTTCATTCATATAACTAATATTACAATCAGCATCTGCCAGTTGCATACATGTTGAAACCGAATTGAAAATGGCATCTTGTTGTTGTATTTTGCTAATCAATACGTTAATTTTTGAAACAATTTCTTTGTAATCTTCATTCACATTTCCGACATCTAAACTATATTTTAGGTCACCTTTTTGAATATGATCGGTAACGCGAGTCAATTCTGCTAACAGTGTTTTTACATTTTCAGACATGGTAGGTTCCTCATTTATAAAGGGTGTGGTAGTAATTTCTGCTTTAGTACTTATTGAATCACTGTCTTTTTCGTTATCCACCCATGCCAGTGGGTCATTAGTGGGAGGAGTGGATATCCTTCTTCTTTTATCAGCCATTAAAAATCGCTCCTAACTTATTTTTTTATTAAACTTTTTTAGCCAATACTGGGTTAATGCTGTGTAATCACTAGCACCTGCACTATCAGGAGCATAATCAAAAATACTCCAGCCATAACTAGGCGATTCAGCGAGCCGCACAGATTTACGAATAACGCAACCCAACAAATTATCACCAAAACGTTGCTGCAGTTTTTCACGAATTTCTCGATGTGTAATTAACCTCGTATCATATCGACATAACAGCAAGCGTAATTTTTCACGTGAAATATGATTTTTTTCCATCGATTTAATAAGACAACTAACACCTTGTGTACTCATAAATTCTGGCTCTAAAGGTGTAATAATCCAATCTACTTGTTCCATTAAACGTGCAACTGTTTTGTTCCATACAGGTGGAGAATCAATAATGACAACCCCATCTCGATTGGGTACAGTTGTAAATTCAACGGCATCAGAAAAGTCATAATGACCGGCTATTAGCGATAAGCGCTCGTCAATAATTTGAGGTTCACCAACACGCCCAGTTAACCAATCAGTCACATTCCAAGTAAACCTTTCTGTTTGAAATCCTAATGCAACGGTAAGATGCGTCTGTGGATCTAAATCAACTAAAGTGACCCTGTTTTTACCTAACCGCGATAATCCCACTCCTAAATTCAGTGCCGTTGTTGTTTTTCCTACGCCACCTTTTTGATTGAAGATAAGAATGTTCATACGTACTATTTTTATTCAGCTTTAGTCGAGAATGAGCTCTGCAAATCGATAACTTGCTCTGAAACCAGACGCTGAACATTTAGCAAAATAGCGACTTTATGACCTTGTTTGCCTAAACCTAAGATAACCCCTTCCTGATTGCTGCCTATTTGGGGTGGTTGATCAATTTGATCGGAAGATATTTCCATCACCTCACTCACGTTATCAACAATCAAACCAATTAATACACCGTTGATATCAAGTACTATAATGACGGTACGTTCGTTATAGACTTCCTCTGGCATATGAAAACGTTTGCGTACATCCATCACAGGAATTACTTTTCCACGTAAATTGATAACACCCTTTATGAAAGGCGGTACATCAGGTACTTCCATAAC
>CAJBJW010000274.1 GCA_903953455.1 uncultured Pseudomonadota bacterium
ACAACCATTAGTTTGAATGTAAAGTTTTTGGGTCATAATATTTATGTGGCAGATTCAAGGTTTAATAAATGATAAATTCGCTGTGTTGCGCCTTGATTTTGCGCGACAACGTGTTTTGCATTGGAAATTAACTTATCTCGCAATTGCGGCTGATTATAAAGTTCAACAATTTTTATTTGGAGTTCTGCAACGTTTTCACATTGAATAACGGCTTGTGCCGATAATAATTTTTCGACAACCAATGCAATATTTTTAACTTCAGCCCCAACTAAAATAGGTACCCCAACAGCAGCGGGTTCGAGTAAATTGTGCCCACCTACAGGCACAAAACTTCCACCTACAAACGCAACATCAGCGCTAGCGTAGAATAATTTTAATTCACCTAATGTATCAATTAAAAATACGTCCACTTCATCATCGCAGACTTTTTGAGAAGTGCGCGTCACACTTTTTAATTGCGCTTTTTTCGCTACTGTTGCTACATGGTTAAAGCGCTCAGGATGTCGAGGGGCAATAACTAAAATTAAGTTTGGAATTTTTTCTTTTATCGTTTTATAACAATTCAGCAATAACTCTTCTTCGCCTTCATGTGTACTGGCCGCTAAAAATACAAAACGTTTTTCGAAAAGTGTATTTTTTAATGCCTTGCCTTGAAATAAAACAGACTCTTCAACCCTTACATCAAATTTTATATTACCCAAATTTTCAATACTATTGGCGTTCGCACCAATTTTAATAAAATTTAATTTATCGTGATCTGTTTGCGTGGCAATTTTTGTCACCGCATTTAACGTAGAAATCGCAAGTGATGAAATTTTTTGATAACCGCGTACTGATTTTTCTGATAAACAGGCATTCACTAGGTACAAAGGAATTTTTTTATCAAAGCACGCATGGTAAAGATTAGGCCAAATTTCCGTCTCAAGAATAACCGCTATTTTAGGTTTAAATTCACTTAAAAACCGCTCAACTACATCAGGCAAATCGTATGGCAGGTAAACATGAGCAACACTTTCACCAAGCACTGATTTAACTCGAGCTGAACCGGTGGGCGTGGTGGTGGTAATAAGGAGAGGTATGGTGGGATGTTTTAATTTTATTAATGCGATCAACGGAAATAGAGCCTCACTCTCGCCTACTGACACAGCGTGAAACCAAATGACATTTTGTTTATACGTCTGGTTATAAAAACCAAAACGCTCTGACCAACGCGCTCTGTATGCTGGATTTTTAAGACTCCTCCACCACAAACGCAACACAATAAGAGGGGTAATACTATAAAAGAGTAAAGAATATAATCTTCGCATAATGGAAGCGTTAGGCGCAAAGTTCGACTTTACGCCCTTCGGGCTAAGTAAATTACGCCTCAGCGGTGATTTTAATCGCAATTTTTGCGTTAACATCAGTGTGTAAATGAATATCTACATCAAAATCGCCTAAATGACGAATCGTTCCATGCGGCAAGCGTATTTCTTGTTTTTCAACAGCAACACCCGCTTTTACAATTGCATCAGCAATTGCATGCGTACCAACTGAGCCAAATAAACGACCTTCGTCGCCTGCTTTATGTGCGATAGTAATACTTAATTTACTTAAAGCTTCTGCTCGTTTTTGAGCTGTTGCTAATTTTTCTGCTGCGGCTTTTTCTAATTCAGCACGACGAACTTCAAATTCTGCGATTTTTTTCGCTGTTGCAACAACCGCTTTACCTTGTGGAATTAAGTAGTTTCTAGCGTAGCCGTTTTTAATGCTAACTTTATCGCCTAAACTGCCCAAATTCGCAATCTTTTCAAGAAGAATTACTTCCATCTTTACATCCTCAATGTGATCTATTCTATAAAATTTCGCGCCAAATATTAGCGCACAAGTTAGGTTATTAACGATTTTTTAATGTTTTTTAGCAGCCATTTTCTCACGCAATTTCCACCAAGCATCACTTACTCCAACCAATGCAACGGGAATAAGTAAATGCGGAATCAAAAATAGCGTGATATAAAAACCAAAAATCACATAACGGGAAAGTTTTAGCGCACTCATTATGTTGTGTGCTACAGCCGTTCCAACAAAGGTATAAAGTACAAACGTCAGAATACTTAAATTCCACGTTACCTCAGCCATTATGCCAGAACTTAAACTAGCAATACCTATGAGTGCAATACTACCAAGCGCCAAACGTGGTGATGTTGCGAGATCTAAATACTCAGCGCGAAAACCACCTGGATTATAAAGTGTAGCTTGCCACCAACGAGCTAAAAACAAGGCAAATATCCAGCCAAACACAGTACCGGCAACAACAATGCCTGTCATATAATGTGAAATCGCATCTAAATTAGGTTGCATCGTTTCAATTGACGCATTTGCAGGTGCCATTTGCGTTAATACTTCCTGCCACATTTTTGCTGCTTGCGGATTGTAAAGATAAAAAACAACAATACTAATTCCGCCTAGTAACACGGCACTTTCAATAGCAAGAGAGAGTTTGCGCCCTGCCCTAAGCAAGATAGCAACAATCCAGATAGGTAACCATAACACTAACCCGTAAAGCGCTGTAAACGACACACTACCGAGTATTGCACCCAATACTGTCATTCCCGTTAAGGAAATACCAAAAACCGTTAATCCTTCGTAAGCTCCACGTCGCAGGGTGACTAATGCCAAAGCGGCAGAGCTTACGATACTAATGGGAGGCATAAACAACGATAAAAACGCAAGCACGCTCACGGCTGTAGCAGCCTGCCAACGTCCGCGCATGATATAAGTTGCTAAGAATCCCATTTTTAATTATTTATGTGCGTCGCAATATGGCAACAAGGCAATAAAACGTGCACGTTTAATTGCTGTGCATAATTGTCTTTGGTATTTCGCTGCTGTACCGGTAATACGACTAGGAACGATTTTACCTGTTTCAGTTATGTAATCACCCAGTAAGCCCAAATCTTTATAATCAATTTGACTACCGTTTTCTGCGCTAAAACGGCAGAATTTTTTACGTCTAATGTTGCGTGCCATGGTAACTTCCGTTATGAATGTTTTAGTTAAGAGATTATTCTGCTAAATCTGCGTCAAAATCGTCATGATCTGCGTCATCATCTAAATCGAGATCAACAGCAGCCAACGCTTCAGCAGCTTCACGAGCTGCATTATCTTTTGCACGTAATTCAGCTGCTTTATTTTCTTCAGCTGTTGATGTAGCAATGATTGAAGGCTCTGTAATGGCTTCAGCTTGCAACAAAATCATGCTACGCAAAATGGCGTCATTAAAACGGAAGCCCGTTTCAAGTTCTTCTAAAGCAACTTGATCACATTCAACATTCATTAAAATGTAGTGAGCTTTGTGTATCTTTTTAATTGGATAGGCAAGCGCTCTGCGCCCCCAATCTTCCAAACGATGAACTTTGCCTGAAGTGGCTTCAATGGTCGCTTTGTAGCGATCAATCATCGCAGGAACCTGACTACTTTGGTCAGGATGAACTAAAAAGACAATTTCGTAGTGTCGCATTATGTTTCCTTTTGGTTAATGCCTTCCATCACTATTTATAAAAATGGTAAAGCAAGGAGAGAGCGAAATGCTCGGTAAAAGATTTTTAATTATATAGGTTTTTCAGTGAATTGCAAAACAAGCAAATCCTTTTTGCCATTATTTTTCACTCTGTTGACTTTTCAAAAAGACAAATACTTCTCGAATACGTTTGGCCGCCTCAATACATTCATCAAGTGAGGCAACAAGTGCGATACGAACATGGTCTTTCGCAGGGTCTACCCCTTGGAACTCACGCGATAAAAAACTCCCTGGCAACACTGTTAGATTCTGTTTTTCAAACACTATTTGCGCAAATTGCGTATCTGAAATGGGCGTTTTCAGCCAAATATAAAAACTAGCCGGCGGTTTCTCAATGTCGCAAACATCCTGCAAAATTTCGACAAATGCAGTGAATTTTTCACGATATAAACGACGATTTTCAATGACATGTAATTCATCGCGCCAAGCAGCAATACTGGCATATTGAACAGGCAAGGACATCGCGCAACCGTGATAAGTGCGGTAATTAAAATAATTAGCCAATATTTCCGCATCGCCTGCGACAAACCCTGATCGTAAACCTGCACAATTTGAGCGCTTTGATAAACTATGAAATACTACGCAACGTTTAAAAGCGCTATTACCCATTTTATGCGCCACCTCGAGCAATCCTAAAGGTGGATGACTTTCATCATCATACAAT
>CAJBJW010000275.1 GCA_903953455.1 uncultured Pseudomonadota bacterium
AGCAATGGTGACAAAATTATTTTGCTTGGCTCTTGGTTGTTTTAAAAAAAATAACGTATGATGCGTTAATCAACTTATTTGGATAGATGACGCATTTTATCTAAAATCAAACTTCTATTTTTACTTGATGTCGGCATGGTACATGATAATAAAAAAATTTGAGTTACACAAAAAACCGTCGGGCGTCGGTTATTTCATCAATAGTATTCAAACCCTTTTTGTTGGTGTTTTGCGAGTTTGGACTATCCCTATTGTATTGATGCTCAGCATTGCTTCAGGATTTACCACTTATTACGGTCTGTCTCATTTTATCACACCTTGGATTGCACTGGTCATAACGATTGCTATTCAGTCTATTGTGGTGATTTGCTCGCTAGAAATGGCAGGTATGCACTGGAAAGCCAATCGAATTCGCTATTTTAGTGTGGTTTGTTCTTTGATGATCGCGCTGATGGCGTCAGTCTCTTTTTCTTATTTTAAATTTTATGAAATTTCACAAAAAGATAAATTGCACGTTGATCGTGTTAATTTACTTCGTGTGGATGTAAAAACCTATATTGATAGCGCCTTAACAATTAAAGCCGATATTTTAAAGCAGCAGAATGCTGAGATAGAAAAAGCCTCAACTGAAGTGTCACAAGCTTATTTTGGTACACATCCTCAAGCGTTTGATAGTTATAAAAATCATGTGGGTGAGGGGCCTTTTTGGAAGCATTACAATCAAATCTATTTAGAGAAAAAAGCGCAGAAAGAAAAGTTCGAGCATGATTTTTCAGAGTTAAATCAAGATGTGCAAAAAGTGCAGAGCAGCGTGAACAGTTTAGATAATTCACCCGATATTGAGGCGGATTATCAGCAAATGCTCTCTCAATTTGAAAGTTTACAATTAAAAATGAATATTTTGTTTGGTAATAGCGGATTGTCAGCCGTTCCTCAGGCACCGCTTCTGATGACGTATAACCAGTTTAATGCGGATATACAACCTAATGTCGCTATGTGGTCAGATTTCTCCTTATTTGCGTTCATTTGCGCCGCGATGGTTGATTTTTTCACGGTATTGCTTTCGTATCGACTTGAATTCACAGCGCCAGGTCCTTTAACTTCACAAGAAGAAGAGCTGATTTTTGAGTGTTTAAGACAGTTTACGGAGTTTAGAATTAATAGAAATGATGAACTTGAAATGGTCATTGAAAAGAGTGACCTTGAACGTGCACGTAGATACAACGATTGGTCGCGTATGTTTGCGGTCGGGTTACTGCTTAATCGTGGTTTTTTGCGCAAAATAGACGATAAAACGGTTGAGTTTGCACCGAATTTATATCCGTTAATGGCTGAAAAAATGGGCGATAAAATTCGTCAAGCAAAACAACAAGCTCAAGAAAATAATGTGGAATTGAATCATGAATAATTCAAATACAAACATTGATCAATGGTTGGTAGAAAATACATCAAAGCAAGCTTTAGTGGTGAGCGATACATGGGAGCCGATATTTGCACCTGATCGCCATCTGGTTCATATTAAATTTGGGCCATATTGGCGATTATTTGAACGCCCAGAGGGTTTTGTTAAACGGTTTTATCACAATGTTTATGCGCTACCCATTGAAAAATGGCAACTTTCTACCCGTATTGATTTATATGAGGGATTTTGCAGTGTTGCTGTCATACTGGATATTCATTTTCAAGCGGGCATGAAGTATGCACTGAACAATATGGCGGTGTTAGCATCTATCAATGCGCATATCAAAGCAACGTATGAAGATGCGTTAATGAGTACCGTGCAAAACACGTTAATTAATTTGCCTAAAAATATATGGGTACGCAATGGTTTAAGTGATATTGAGAAAAATATTGCTAACGCAATGAGCGAAATGTTCGTTATGCAATCCATTCAGTCACGCGTGATATGTGAATTAACGCCAACGTTTCAAGATTTCCCCGACGTTGTTTTATCACAAGAAGATGTCTATTTGAGTATTCTTAAGAAAAATTTTGAATTGAATCAAATTAAACGTGATGAGGCTTTTCGTCAACAAGAAGAAATTGAAAATCAATTGCGTGAGCAGAAACAGAGGCAAATTGAACATTTAGAATATGATGCACGACTTGAACGAGAGCAGCAAGCAATGGTTTCTGCCAATGCATTACGTTTGCGTGAAGAGTTTGCAGAGCATCAAGTGGCGCAATTTGAGGTTGAAGAGCGCATTCATGCTGAAAAGTTAGCACATGAAAACACACTTAAAGATATGGAGTTTAATGCTGCATTAGCGCTTGAGAAAAAGCAACACGCTAAAATATTGGCTCAAAAAACACATTTAAAAGAAGAAGAAATTAAGCGTGACGTGATGCTTTATGAAAAAGAAAAAGCGCAATGGCAAGCTGTAAAAAGTAAAATATCAGAAAACAAAATATCAGAGAAAAAAATATCAGAAAACATAATGTTAGAAAACAAAATACCCGAAAATACAAATATTCCGTCTGCAGATAATGGTTGATCTAAAAAGCATGTTAATGGTTAAGTAAAACAGAATATATGTTGAGTGAGTACGCAAAGCATTAAAAAAAGTCAAATAATCAAAGAATTGCCACACTAGAGCATCTTTTTTTCTTTTTGGTCAATCTGACTATATATCAACTCGCTTTAACGCGTGTTGTAAGTTTTTCAATTATAAACACAATAACTGCCTTTATGAATCGTCATATTG
>CAJBJW010000276.1 GCA_903953455.1 uncultured Pseudomonadota bacterium
AACCAGCGTGCCGCTTGTAAAACCCCGCAATTGCCCGATATTTTCAGCAAGTTCAGGTAGGCTTTTTGTGATGCTATTCATTAAATAATGCGTTGGCAAATCATTATCTAAGCCTAAATGACTGTTATTTGCGAGGTCTTCAATCAATACGGAAATTTCATCAATTAAAAGCGTGTGTGTATTGAAGTTATCGCGGACACTTAGCATTAAATGCGTTGTTTTGAGTCGTTGCCAGCGTTGCTGTAAGTTTTTTAACTGATCACAAGGTAATACATCTTCAGGTAATTGACATTGAGAAACATCGGTTTCGAAATCCGAATCTATTTGTTTTTCTAACTCGTCTAACGCATTTTCAAGTCCACGATTACCGTTTAGCAGACGGTTTGACATGCCACGATGCTGTGCAACTAAAATATTGATTTGTTGCAGATGAGAAATAACTTCTACACCCATTTTCTCTTGTTTGAGTAAATTAATAGTACGATCTTCATTGATCAAAACCCAACTCAATGCGCCAAGCACAAAGATAAATACAATACTTATCATTATGGTGAGTAATGTTTTAATCGACCATCTATGCATAAAATGAACCCTACATCAGTCAAAAATGTGAGAATACTACTTAACTTATTTTACAAAACAGCTTTTTTCTGCAGCATCTTCTGCTTCTTTTAATTGTTTGCGCAATGTTTGCCCTTTTTTGGGGTCACGGAAAGCAGCGCCATTTTCACCTGCCATCGAACGTAAATACGAAACGGTCTTGGCCGCATCAAAATCATCAAAACTCAATTTTTCAGCAATTTTGTCAATTTTGCATCCGCACGCATATTGATTTATATACGTTAAACCGCCATGTTGTGCGACGCAGTTTAAAACATAATCCACACGCTCACGCGTTGGGTATTCATTGATAAAACTCGCTACAGTAGCGGGCTGTGCAGTATTTTCAGCTAATTTTTCTGGATTATTCGCACAACCAGTGATAATAAGAGGCAGAGTAGCTGCAAGCAGTGCGATTTTTAACGTATGTTTCATGCGACCTTTTTCCTTTAAAATGTAAAATATTTAGCCAATAGATTAACATCAATGACCTCGCAAACAAAAGTAGTAGGCGTTATTCTCGCCGGTGGAAGAGCGCAACGTATGAATTTCAAAAATAAAGCCTTGATGCACTATCAAGGGCAACCGTTGATTGCGTATTCGTTTTCTGCCATGCGTCCGCTTGTTGATGAATTATTCATTAACACAAATATCGACGATGCGCTTTATCAAACGTGGGGTGCGGGTGTTATTGCCGATGCGACAGCCGGTTTCAAAGGGCCGCTTGCAGGGATTTTAGCGGCAATGAACGCTGTTTGCGCTGATACGCTAATGGTTGTGCCTTGCGATGCGCCTTTTATTTCAACAGCGCAGTTAGAAAAATTACTACTTGAACATCAACTAACACACGCAGAAATTACGGTTGCTTGTTGTGGCGAGCAGGTTCATTCCGTATTTATGGTCGTGAATACCGCGTTAAAAATCAGTTTAGAACACTATTTAGCCAATGGTGAGCGCAAAGTTAGACGTTGGTTTGTCGGGCATAAAACGCATTACGTTGATTTTGGTGACAATGCGCGGGGGTTTGAAAATATTAATACGCTCGATGAACTCCATACTATTGTGTAACTACCACGTTAAAATGTAATAATCGAATAGCGTGTGCTAAATCGTCCATAATGTCGAATGGCATGATTTGTAAATCGACAGCTTCGGGTTGTTGTGAAGGGCGTGCAAGCGTGTATATCGTAATATTTTCAATAGTTGTATGACTGCGTACTTGTTTTAAGAAATTAATAAACCCCGTTTTTTCGCTTTGACTCAGTCCTTGCTGCCTATAATCAACCAAACAAATTTGTATTTTTGTTGTGCATAATTCGCTGGCAATCTGTAAATTTTTCAACACAGATTCGTTGCTTTGCGCTGAATGATTAAATTTTTTTCTTCCCTCTGGCGTGGCACTATCCATTTTAAACCAGATCTCACCATCATATTCGCTGATGATTTTTAATCCTTTTTGCACGGATGAGCGGTGAATTAAACTCCCATTGGTAATCAATACAAAATGACTTTGTGGGAAAATGCCAAATTCATTGGCAATACTGCCAATGAGATTTACAGCAAGGTCAAAATCTTTCAAACTGGTCGGTTCACCATTTCCTGCAATTGCGATGTCTTTAATCATTCGCTGCGCAGCGTCGACTTCCATTTCATCGTAAAAATTACCGTGTAACACCGAATTCAAAAAAAAGCGCAGTTCACTGGCCAGTAAATCCAAGTCAATTTCCGGTGCGGCCCCATTTTTTAATTCAGGCACTTGGCAATAAATACACCGCCAATTACAGGCGTTATTAGTATTGAAATTGATGCCTATTGATAAACCACCTGCGCGACGAGAAAGAACTGGGTAAACATACGTTAAACCAGTGAGATTGCGATTGTGATTTGTAACGGTGAGTTTTGACATGATTAAAGACTTAAGATGAATAGAGTCTAAGTATAGCACACGCAAAGCATGGATTTTTTGTGTGTTATACTTTACGCGATACACAGCAAGGTTTTGTTGTGTTTAATTTTTTGAAGAATCATAACAATAATAATGACAAATAAACGAGGAAAACATCATGTGTTGGAGTGGTGAAGCATCTGGGGTGCTTGCAGTAGTTGGCTTGGGAACGGCGTATTATATTGCTAAAAAGGGGGAATCAAAAGAGCTTTGGATTCCGTTAACGTATTTTGCATTGATGGAGTTATTGCAAGCATTTACTTATGTTTATATTGATTTGTGTGACAATCCCAATAATCAAATTTTAACCATGCTTGGGTATCTACACGTCGCCTTTCAGCCGTTTTTTGCTAATATGGTGGCAATGTATTTTATTCCTGAAAGTATTAAGCTCAAAATTCGAACCACGGTTTATACCATTTGCGCCGCGGGTTCGACTTTAATTTTATTTAAAATGTATCCGTTTGCCTGGGCAGGGACGTGCGTTATAGGCACTGAAGGGTTCTGTGGGCCGCATATTTGCTCGGTGTCGGGTGCATGGCATATTGCGTGGCAAATGCCGCTGAATGGCTTACTTTCCCATCCTATTGAATGGTTGTTTAATTTCAATTGGGGCTTGCATGTTTTGGCTTATATTATCGTAGCCTTTATTCTTCCTACACTTTATGGTTCGTGGAAGTTTGTCTTATTTCATTATTTCATGGGGCCTTGGATTTCAGATATCACCACTGACGATCCCAATGAATATGCTGCAGTTTGGTGTTTGTTTTCAATCGCGCTGTGTGTATCCGTGATTAAGTCGCCCGTGAGGAAATATTTGCATGTGACGAATTGGCCATTTTATAAAAAACATTTGGGTGATGCGCTGTAATACTTTTTTTGCATCATGTTTAAAAATTTGACGTATTAAAACGCAAAAAAAAGCCAACACAATGTGTTGGCTTTTTTATTTGTAAATTACATGTTTTATTTGTGCAATGAATTTTGTATTTTCTTAATTAATTGAATGGTCAATGCAATAATAGTATTGTTCGTTGTTTTAAGGAAATCTATTATATAGGCCAAAATTTCCGCAGCGCTCATCCCTTTAAACTTATGCACTAAAAAAGGGGCGAGTAATAATCCAAGTGCTAGTCCGATAACGGTCACACCTGAAAAAGCACTTTCTTCTTGTGTACTTTGAGTAGAAGAAGTTGTGGCTGCTGAAGGGGCTTTTTCAACGACGACGACGGGCTCTGCGTTGGCCTCTTCATGTGCTTTTACTAAGAGTTCAGTCAGCGTGATTTTATAATCGTCAGCGAATGTATTGGCGGTGACATTGGGAATGCTCGGCAGGTCACCATCGCCTTTGCCTACTTTCAATTGGGCTTTCATTCCTTTTTCCATGTGCTGCGCAATATCACAATGGACCATATATGTTTTATCACCTGGCGGAAGAATTAAGGTGCCTGATATTTTTGCAGGCCCTGAAATTTCTAAATGAAACATGCCTTTGGGATACAAATATTTTGGCAGTCCGTGCATCATCCATTGATGGCGAACATTGTCATCATTAAAAAAATGAACAGTTAACTTTGTGCAAGGCTTGAATTGAAATTCTTGTGTGTCAAAGGCAAACATTCTGCCGGGGAATTTTTCGGCATATTTATGCCCCGCATGAACGGTAATTTCTTTGGTTTCTGCAATTTTTTCGCAACCACCGGGTAATGTGTCAGGATTGTTGCCCATGACCATGCCGCCAGCCATATCCATTAAATGTCCATCACCATGGTTCATTAACATACCATCGTGATCTTGATAATCTTGAGCAAATGCCGGTAGCGAAAATAGCGCTGCCATAAAGCCTACCGATACTAATTTCATCATTCTTTTTGCCTCTTGAATAAGTAAAACGACATCCTTGTCTGAATTTGTCGCAATTTTATTCTTTTATTTTGCCAAGTAAACCATCGACAGTGCGTTTAAAACCAGCACTTGATAAATACGCTACATAAAGACCAGCAAATCCAAACAGTGCGTATAAGAAGAGTTGATTTCTAGTGGTTTGTTGACCTTTGCCTGCTTGGAAACTCATGTGTGCATCAAGGCGCTCACTTCCTGCAGAGCCCTCTTCAGGTAAGAGTGTTATGTGAATTAAATATTTGCCGGCTTCAGCCACGCCTTCAGGCAGTGACAACATAACGGTGCCCGATTTGTGTTTTGCTGCCTCTTGGAAGAAAACGCGCGATCCTTCAGGTTCTTTTGTGACTTCAAACTCGACAGCTCTGTTGCGGTATTTCATGTCTTGGTAATCAAATACCAATTGAATTGACGAACCCGTGCTTGGAATATTGCCGCAAAAGTCTTCAGCTGGGAAGGCTTTAGGTTGGTAAGCTGTGTAGTGAATCCAGTGATCTTTTTCTAATTCGAATTTACATTGATCCGTATCGGTACCAGCAGCGCCACCGTGCGCCCATAATGCCGACGAAAAAAGTAACGCTGTTAAACCGAGTGAACTTTTTTTAATCATTTGCGCTATGTTCATAAGTCTTCTCACTTGAAATAGTTATTATTGTAAATGCTATTGCTTTATATCGCATCGCACGTTGCTAACTTTAACACGTCAATTGATGCAAATAAAGTAGTTAGACTACCGCATATAAAATGCCAGATTAAACAACTATTTGATGTGTGGAAGATAGTTACAGAAAACAGGTGATCGTATTTAAGTAAAACGGTTTCACTGAGACTTATATGAAACATTAAGTGGTTCACTGAAACAGAAAATGAAATAGAAATGATGGCGAGGCGCTTTACATGTGGGAAATAATAAGAGGTTGAACCAGGTGCACTTCGCAGTAAATGATAAATTGATTTTAGTTCATCATTAGGAGGAAAAAAGAACAGTGATGCGGAGTGTTATTGCTATCTGTCCTTAATTTTCGTAGACTTGGAGTAATTTTCTCAATTTGGAGTTCTGTAGCATGGCATTGTTGACCGCTAAGCCCGCTTGGGCGGCATTACAAAATCATTATGATAATATTCATAATCAAAGTTTAGTCGATAGTTTTAAAAATGATTTGCATCGACATGAAAAATTTTCGATTATGTTTAATGATATTTTGTTCGATTATTCTAAAAATCGCATCAACGATGACACCTTGCCGTTATTGATTGAACTGGCTAAAGAATCGAAGTTATCAGAAAAAATGCGTGCTATGTTTTCTGGTGAAAAGATTAATATTACCGAGGGTCGAGCTGTACTTCATACTGCACTGCGTAATCGAAGTAATACGCCTATTTACGTTGACGGTGTGGATGTCATGCCACAAATTAACGCCTCACTTAAAAAGATGCGTGCTTTTTCTGAGCGTATACGTTCAGGTGAATGGAAAGGATATACGGGGAAAGCGATTACTGATATTGTGAATATTGGAATTGGTGGATCTGATTTAGGGCCAAAAATGGTCACGGCTGCCCTGCATCCTTATGCGTCACCTTCACTTAATGTGCACTTTGTGTCGAATGTGGATCAAACAGATTTACTTGAAACCATTGAAAAACTGTCTCCTGAAACGACGTTATTTTTGGTGGCATCAAAAACATTTACCACCCAAGAAACTATAACTAACGCTAATTCTGCGCGTGCGTGGTTACTGGCAAGTGCCCTTGACAAATCTGCTGTGGCAAAGCACTTTGTGGCACTCTCAACCAATGCGAAAGAAGTGGCTGCGTTTGGGATTGATACAGACAATATGTTTGAGTTTTGGAATTGGGTTGGTGGGCGCTATTCGCTCTGGTCTGCGATTGGATTATCAATTGTACTATATGTAGGGATGGATAATTTCGAGGAATTGCTCGAAGGTGCTCACGCTGTCGATAAGCATTTTCAAGATACACCATTTGAAAAAAATATTCCCGTTATTATGGGCTTGCTGGGTATTTGGTATAACAATTTTTTCAAAGCCGAAACGCATGCCATGCTCGCTTATGATCAATCTATGCGCTATTTCGCGGATTATTTCCAGCAAGGTGACATGGAAAGTAATGGTAAAAGTGTTTCCATTACGGGTGAAAAAGTTAATTACAGTACAGGACCTATCATTTGGGGGCACCCTGGTACCAATGGCCAACATGCTTTCTATCAATTAATTCATCAAGGGACAAAAATAATTCCTTGTGATTTCCTTGCTCCCGCGATTAGTCATTACCATTTACCAGAACATCATAAAATTTTAATTTCTAATTTTCTGGCACAGCCTGAAGCCTTAATGCACGGTAAAACAGCGCAAGAAGTAAAGTGTGATTTATCAGAAGAAGAATGTAAAGATGATGTCTTAGTTGCGTCGAAAGTGTTTGATGGTAATAAGCCTTCAAATGCGTTTTTGTTTAAAAAATTAACACCAAAAACACTTGGATCACTCATTGCGCTTTATGAACATAAAATTTTTGTGCAAGGCGTCATTTGGAATATCAACTCGTATGATCAAATGGGTGTTCAATTAGGTAAAGTCCTTGCTAATATGATTTTGCCTGAACTCAATAATGATGACATTATCACAAGTCATGATTGCTCAACGAATGCGTTAATTAATGCGTATAAAAAATTAGCCAAATTAGCTGAATAATTTTTATT
>CAJBJW010000277.1 GCA_903953455.1 uncultured Pseudomonadota bacterium
AGTTGCGGCGCGTCAGTGGTGTTTTTATGATTACTCAATACTCAAGCACTATTGCAAACGGCTTAGAATCAGTCGGCATCGATTACAACAAAGTCGCCCACCGCTTAAACTACGATACGAACGGCAAACCGCTTACCAATATCGCGCTACGAGATAAAGAGAGCAAATCAGGCAACCCGTTTCTTTTCGTTAACGAAGTTGAACGCGGTGGCAATCGTCACTTGATAATCGTGGCAAAAAATCACAAAGGCGGCGAATATGTTTTCGACAGCTACAAAGAGAGCAGAGGCGACAACAATTACACGCCGATAACTTACACGCCAAGACCTGCAAAACCAGCGAAACCAGCAACAGAAAAATGGCTATTTAAAAGCGCGTTAAAAGCGTGGAACGATGCAACCAATACAAACGTATTGGAGCATGATTACATCGTTAGAAAAGCCGTTAATGTTGAAGGAATTGAACTAAAACGCGGCGGCTTTCAATATGAGTCTAATGGTTTTAGTCATGCCGATTGTGTGATGATGCCATATCGAAATATTGACGGCGTGATATGTGGCTTTCAATTCATTGATGCAACAGGCGCGAAACGTTATTTAAACCAATTTGAGGGCAGCAAGCCGGGCGCGTTTGCTGTCATTGGCAATGCTGATTTAATCGGCAATGGCGCAATTTTTGTTGAAGGCATGGCAACAGGTTTAAGCGTTTATCATTCAACCAGCAGCGGCAAAAGAACGCTAAACAATGCACGGAAAATGCCCGTTATCGTTTGCCTTGATGCGGAGAATTTAAAGCCTGTTATTGATGCTCACGCGGCTAAATATGGCGCGGATATTATCAACGTTTACGCTGATAACGATTACAAAAGCAAAGAGAAGTGCAACGCTGGCAGATTCCACGCCGTGAAAATTTGCCATGATTTAGGCTTAAAGTCATACCTGTTACCAGCGATCAATAAAGATACCAACATCAAAGCAGATTTTAACGAAACGTTAGAATTTGAAAAGATCCGCGTATCGTCAAACAGATTAGATCACGCGCTAGAATTGATTAAATTTTGCCCGATTACATCAATCAAAAAGTACGCTGAAAAATTGGCTTATGTTTTAGCGGATACCGTACCTGCAAAAATGAGCATTGAAACGGCGATTGGCGCATTGAATTATCAGTTAACGCAACGTGGCGTTATTGATGCAGATTTGAAAAAGGATTTAGCCAAGAAAATAAAATGGTCAGTTAAAAAACGCAGTGACGCAATTCGAGGGCGTAATAGATCAAGCGATAAACGTCACAACACAACCAACGCGACAAACGAAAACATTATCGCCGCGAACAATTTTAACGGCGTGGCATTTTGTGACGCTCGCGGCATGGGAGCAGGTAAAACTGAACTAATGGCGTTACGCATTAAAACGATGAAATCAGCGGCGTATATTAGTCACAGAACTGCTTTAGTTGATGATGCTTGCAAACGTTTAGGCTTAGAGAATTACCAAGACGGTGACAGATACGCGGACAAAATCGGCATTTGCATTAACTCAATTCAAAAGTTTTCTTCAAATATTGAGCGTATGCCTTTGTTTATCGATGAGGCGCGACAAGTATATGAAACACTGCTAAACAGTCCAACAATCAAAAATAGACAGCCTTTAATTGATTGCTTTATTGCATTGCTGAACGTTTGCCCGTCACTTCATTTAGCCGATGCAGATTTAAACGATAGCACGATCAAATTTTTCAAAAAACATTGCCCACACCTGCAATTTAATCTGATTGAAAATGATGTTAAACCGCATCAAGCCGATCATTTCATTATTAACAACGAATCGACAGGCAGCAATTTTAACGCCGCAAAAATAGCAATCCTTCAAGAGCTGCAAAACGGCGCAAAGGGCATGGTCGGTTGTACGAGTGAAAAACAGGCGCAATATTTACAAAAGTTTTTAATCAACATGATTGAACCCGATCGCATTTTGCTAATAACAGGCGGCAACAAAGCGGGCGATTATGACGATACAAGACAACCCGAATTTTTAGCTAATATCGAAGAAGAATCAAAAAAGTACGATCTGATTATTTACACCAGTGTTTTAGGCAGTGGCGTTTCAATTCTCAATCCTGATTTTGAGTTTACCTACTTGCTCAATTCAAACGTATTGCCAGCTAATGAATCAATACAAATGTTAGCGCGTAACAGGCTCGCCAAGCGCGTTTATGTTGCATTTGATAAAGAGGGAAACGCTGGACTCGTAACAGATGTAGAAACTCTTAAACAAGGGCAGATTGAAAAGATCAAAAATTTTGCCGAAGATCATGGCGCGGATTTCGTAAATGGATTAAACGATGTGGGCTTAATGCAATGCGAATCAAAAGCGCATATCAATGCAGATTTAAACGATTACGCGAACAATTTTTTATTGCTTTCTGAAATCGGCGGGCGAGTTTTTAAGCATCAAAACCACGCCATTGATTCAAGCCACAACGAGTTAATAAAAGTATCGGCTAAGCAAACAAAAGATCTAATTATCAGTAATATTCACAATGCGCCTGTACTTGATGACGTTGATTACAAGAAACTCAAACGCAACCACGCAACCACGCAGCAACAGACGGACGCGGTTAAACGTTTTGATGCTGTAAAAATGACAGGTACGGCGGCGGATAAGTTAACGCTAGGCGATGTTGAAAACTTCAATGACGGTTACGCATCTAAGTTAAACAATTATTTATTGATTGATGCGGATCAAAAAGACCTGAAGGAACTCGACAAAGCGAACCACGAAAGCGGGAACAATCAAAAAAGCCTTTTATCGCGTCAAAAGATATTCAAGGCGTTTTTAAAACCGTTACTCGATGCAAACGGCAAAATCGGTAAAAAGGAATTTCAAGCCGCGTGCAAAGTGTTGAAAAAATATCATTTAGAGTTAGCCGGTGAGTTTGGCAATTACGATAAAGAAAAGTTTAAGCAAGCTGGTAAAACCGTTAGTTATTTTCTCGAAAAAATAGGCTATGAATTGAGGGAAAAAACCGTAAAAGATGGCGTGAGTTTTTATGAGATTTTTGTGAATGATGATATTGATCGTTACGCTAGTAACCGCAAGGCTTTAGACAGGTTTTAAATCAGTGGAGGTGCTATCTTTTGTTATATAAAAAAACAGGAAAGCACCTCCACTTAAAAAACACAGGGAAAACAGGCTAAAAATGATTTTCAGAAAACACGAAGACGCGACAAAACATGCTGAAAGATTACGCAAAGAAAAACCGTTAACCGATGGCGCGGTTTATGTTGTGATGTTGCACGGGCGAAATAGATTTTCAGTTGAAACCATGAATCGAAATGATCCTGAACTCACAGCAGCACGATTTTGTTATCTGTAAAACTTAACAAGGCGGCAAAATGAACAATACACCAGTAGCATTCAACGACAGAATGAGCGCATTGAAACAACGCGCTACACAGCAGCAAGGCGAGATATGGCAACCCCAAGCAGGTGAAACCTTAGTGGGAGTTATTGCAGGAAGTGAAGCAGTCGCACACCCGCTATATGGCAATCAATATCAAATGTTGATCCGTGATGAGCATGGCGCAATTGTGAAGGTATGGTTATCTAAATATTTACGCGACAATCTACGGGCGCAAAATGCAGATCAAAACGATTTAATAGCCTTAACGTTTGGTGGCAAAAGAAAGAACGCACAGGGGCGAGAATTTAACGCATATACAGTCGTTATTGAGAAGGCTTAACCGTAATGATTTATCGCAAAGTGCGAGCAATGAAATCCCGAAAAGTACGGGAATCTAGGGGAATATCAAAACTTATTAAAACCTATCAGTTTCACGAGGTATTGAAAAAATGAGCAGTGAATTAAGTGCTAAACAAACCCAAGCAGCTTTATTGCTTGCGCGTGGTGACACGATAACAACCACAGCTGAACAAGTAGGCGTTAATCGCATGACTATCCACCAATGGCTAAAAGAAGACGATAATTTCAACGCTTACCTAAACAGTTTGAAACGTGAATTTGTAGACGCAGGGCGATCAGCTATGAGGGCGTCAATCGTTACAGCAATCGACACGATCAATCAGTTAATGTTGTCATCAACGAATGACGTTGTCAGGCTTAATGCTGCAAAAGAAATACTAGATCGCGCTGGACTTGCTAACGATAAGCCTATCGGAAGTGATAATGTTTCAGAGCTGCAGCAGGAGCGTAATTTTGGGTTTAGTTTTTAAACCTATCGCCAAAAAGGGAACGGGATTTTAATAGACGGGCATAACCGTTACGAGATATGCACTAAGCATGGTTTAGAGTTTAGTGTTATTGAAAAAGAGTTTGTTGATAGTATTGCAGCTAAATTGTGGATGATTGACAACCAAAACGGGCGCAGAAACTTAACCGATGGTTGGAAGTTTCAATTATCACAGGCTAAGAAAGAGATATTGCTAGGGGTTGGTAAAGAGAAGCAAAAAGAAACACTGAAAAAAGGCGACTCTCCCGTTATGTCAACTATTGACACAACGGGACATAGTACCCGCGACACCATAGCCAACGACTTAGGCTGGAGTACCGGCAAGGTTGCAATGGCTGATAAAGTTTGGAAAGAAGCCACGCCTGAAGTTAAGGCACAGCTTAACAATGGTGAGATTAGTATCATGCGAACGTAGGATATTATTAATAAATGTTAATGTTTTGAGAAATAAGAACCTGAACAAACCTGAACAAACCTGTCAGACAATGGTTAATTTTGATTAGTTAATGACGTATCATAGTGATACATCAAAACGCATTGAATAAAATATGATCGTCACAATACAGAAAGCGACATTATTAACAGGCAAATCACGATCAACGATTGAACGCCATATTAAGCAGGGCAGGCTTTCGAGAAGTGGTGAGGGCATCGACACAAGCGAATTATTGCGGGTATATGGCGCGTTTATAAAAGATGGTGACGTATCGCATGACGTGTCAAACGATAACGCAGTGACGCAGCGTGAACAATGGCTGATGCAGCAGATTGAAGACCTTAAACGTGAACACCAAGAACGCGAGCGACATTATATTGAACGTGAACAACGCCTGATGATGTTACTCAC
>CAJBJW010000278.1 GCA_903953455.1 uncultured Pseudomonadota bacterium
CCGATTGTCACGGGGTGGAACGCACAGCACAACGGTGTGACCAGCATGACTGAATGACTCCCACGTCTTGCAATTCTTTATTTATTGACATTATGAACCCTTTTGACTCGCTACCTCGTTTTGGCATCTATAAGAAAATTTACAGTGCACCGTGGCATTTTTCATTCAATTTTAGCATTATGTTTTTTCAGCTTTGCCATAATCTGTGTAAGTTATTATTTCCTGCAACAAAATCCTATTTATGCATGGCTAAATGGCGTTTTTCTTGGTTTAGGTTTTCTTGTCCATTTAATACTCGATGAAATGTACAGTGTTGATTTAGCCAATCGTAGGATAAAAAAGTCATTTGGCACAGCGCTGAAGTTATTTAATTATAAAAACATTCCTTCATCACTAGCGATGGTGATTTTTACCCTTTTACTTTATTGGTTTTTACCCCCTGCATTGCCTTTGCTTGCACTAAGTGAACGTATTTTGGTTCCACTTGTTTTTTGATTTGATTTTTAAAATCTGTTTGCTAAATTCGCGCATAATCACATTTTACATGCTAAAATAAATTAACTTTGTTTATTATCCTATTGTTTATTGAGTTTTTATTGAAATGAAGACGCTCCATTTTTTTGCTATTTCCGCATTGCTTTTATTGAGTGGGTCTAGTTCTGCGGCAGTTTATAATCTGCCGGCAAATAGTCGTGACAATGTGGTAGCTGAGTATCCAAATGAAATTGCCGTTACTCGCCCCCAGCAAAGTGAAACACTCCTTGATGTGGCGCGTCGATTTTCATTAGGGCAAACTGAAATTGTTCGGCTTAATCAATCGCTTGATCGCTGGTTGATTAAGCCTAATGAGGTGATTACGTTGCCAAATAAACGTATTTTACCGGATTCTCCTCGCAATGGGATTACGCTCAATATTGCAGAATATCGTATGTATTATTACCCACAAAATTCATCAAAAGTATATTCGTTTGCGCATGGGGTAGGGAGGCAAGATTGGAAAACACCTTTAGGCAAAACCAGTGTTCAAAAGAAAGTGAAAGATCCTGTTTGGCGTCCACCAGAATCTATTCGACGTGAGCATGCTGCGCAAGGTGATCCGTTACCCGAAGTTGTGCCTGCAGGCATACATAATCCATTGGGTGCTTATGCGCTTTATTTAAATTTACCAGGTGATTACCGTATTCACGGAACTGATATCGATAAAATCTATGGCATTGGCATGCAAATCACACATGGCTGTGTGCGTATGTATCCGGAAGATATTGATCAGCTTTACCATATGGTTGATGTGGGAACACCTGTTTATATTGTAAAACAGCCCATTAAAGTTGGCTGGCTCAATAACGTGTTATATGTTGAATCCCATCCTGACTTGGAAGGTGAAGAAACTACATTAGAAGAGCGAACCGCTACAGCGGTAACTTTAATTCAGAAAATGAGTAATGTTCAATTTTCCGATATTGATCAATCTGCATTACACGATGCATTGGAAAAGCAAACTGGTAATCCAACGGCTATTTATGAACACGTTTTAACAGAAGAAGAAATACAAGCACAGGCAATAGTGCCTCCTGTCCCTAAAGCGCAAGCTGTTTCAAGCCCTTTGGTAAAAGCCGTTGTACCTACTGCCGCAAAAAAAGTAGCTGAGCTCAAAAAAACAGCGCCAATAAAATTAGTGGATAAATCGAAAATGCTACCCGCGAAAAAAGCAGTGAATGTAAAAAAGATCATTGAAACAAAAACACCCAAAGCATCGGCATATATTCCAACTCATAAACCTTCCCCAACGGGGTATTTTCGTGGTTTTTAATTATCTGAGCATGTAAAATTATGAAAAAAATTCTTATTTCAGACAAACTTGCTACGGATGGCATTGATTATTTAAAAGCACAAAATGATATTCAAATTCATTTTGAAACTGGCTTAAGTGAAGATGCGCTTTGTGAAATTATTGGTGAGTTTGATGCACTGTTAATTCGTAGTGACACACAAGTGACACCAAAACTTTTACAGGCAGCAAAAAAATTAAAGTTAATTGGTCGAGCTGGCATTGGTGTGGATAACGTAGATATTCCTGCCGCAACCGAAATGGGTGTTATCGTGATGAATACGCCTGATGCCAATGCAACTACGACAGCGGAGTTAACCATTGCGCACTTAATGTCGCTCAGTCGTCATCTGCCTGCAGCCGATCAATCTGTTCGTGCAGGGAAATGGGAGCGTTCAAAATATACGGGTTCAGAAGTTGCGCAAAAAACGCTAGGGGTAGTTGGTTTTGGCACGATTGGGCGCTTGGTGGCAAGTCGCGCTGCTGTTTTGAAAATGAAGGTGGTTGCGTTTGATCCTTTTGTTTCACCAGAAATTTATGCTGACCTAGGTGTGGAATCGGTTAGCTTGGAAAATTTGATTACAAGTGCGGATTATATTACGTTACATTGCCCGCTCATTGAAAAAACACGAAATATTATAGGTGCTGCTCAATTTGAAAAAATGAAATCAAATGCCATGTTGATTAATTGTGCTAGAGGTGGATTAATCGACGAAGTCGCACTTTATGATGCATTGAAAAACAAAAAAATCGCAGGGGCCGCGCTCGATGTATTTGAGGTTGAACCACCAATTGAATCACCGCTTTTAGCATTAGATAATATCGTTTTTACGCCCCATTTAGGTGCGTCAACGAATGAAGCGCAACTTGCCGTAAGTGTTGAAATTGCTAAACAAGCTGTCACATTTCTGCGTACAGGTGAAGCAATTAACGCGCTTAATCTACCGCGTGTTTCAGCGGAAGAATTGAAAAAATCCAGTGATTTCGTCAATTTAGCCACTCAACTTGGAAAGGTGTTGGCTGGTTTAAGTTCAGCACCTTTAACGAAATTAGAGGTTGCTTTATTTGGTAGGGCTGCTGATGTTTCGACTCGCCCTGTATCTGTTGCAGCATTGGTGGGTGTGTTGAGTGGACAGTTTTCAACTCCAGTGAATCGTGTTAATGCAGAAAATATTGCAAAGCGGCAGGGACTCGCATTGGTGGAATCTGTTTCTCAAGAATCGCAAGATTATGTCTCGCTTATTAAATTAACCGGTTATAGTGCAGAGAAAACAACAACGATTTCTGGTGTGTTATTGGGTGGTCGTCAGCCGCGTTTGGTATCTATCAATGAGTTGGATATTGAAGTAATTCCCGAAGGAACATTGTTAATTACCACTCATGATGATAAACCGGGTGTGATTTCGGCAATCAGTGCTATTTTAGGAAATGCAGCCATTAATATTTCAAGAATGCAGGTGAGTGCAGCCGACAGTCAATATAAAGCAATGGCTGTTATTAGTATTTCTCAAGCATTAAATGAAGATTTATTGTCTCAAGTGGCTAATTTAGCGCCTGTTCATCATGTGACGCAAATTGAGTTATGAGTTTCGATGTTATCTGTTTTGATTGCGACAGTACATTAAGCAAAATCGAAGGGATAGATGAACTTGCAAAACGGGTAGGTTTGGGTGATGAACTCTCTAAATTAACTGATGCAGCAATGAATGGTGATGTGGCGCTTGAAGATGTTTATGCTAAACGTTTAAATTTGATCAAACCTAGTCGCGCAGATATAGAATGGTTGTCGAACTTGTATATAAGTGAATTAGTTGATGGGGTTGAGGTTGTTTTTAGTCAACTCGTACAGCACAATAAAACGGTTCATATTATAAGCGGTGGTTTGTTGCCTGCTATTTTACCATTAGCAAAACGATTAAATGTACCTCAATCACACGTTCATGCTGTTGACATTTATTTTGATGATAATGGGGCGTATTTAGGGTATGACGTAGATTCACCTTTGACAAAGAATGGCGGTAAAGCGGTGATTATTGAATCTTTACAATCGCATAATGTTGTCATGGTTGGTGATGGTCAAACAGATTTAGAGGCACAAAAAGTAGGTGCAAAAATCATTGGTTTTGGCGGCGTAATTTCCAGGGACGCTGTGCGAGAAAAAGCAGATTTTTTTGTTGAAGAAAACGATATCAGAAAGATTTTAACGTTTGATTTGATTTAGATAAATACGACTAAATGGGTATTTAAGCTTAGTTGATAACGTTACAAAAATAAAAGTAGAGTCAATTTTACAATTTATAAATATTTTTTGGAGAAAAAGGCAACATGGCTGGTCACAGTAAATGGGCAAATATTAAACATCGTAAAGCTGGGCAAGATGCACTTCGTGGGAAAATTTTCACTAAAATTTTACGTGAAATAAGCGTTGCAGTAAAAGGGAGTGGTGTCGACCCAGCAAGTAATCCTGCTTTGCGAACGGCTATTGACAAAGCATTGGGTGCTAATATGCGCCGAGATACGATTGATACTGCAATCAAAAAAGCATCAGGAACACTTGAGGGTGTTCATTATGAGGCGATTCGCTATGAAGGTTATGGCGCTGGTGGTGTTGCGGTGATTGTTGATTGTTTGACAGATAATAAACAGCGTACAGTAGGTGAAGTGCGTCATGCTTTTAGTAAATCAGGTGGTAATTTAGGAACGGATGGCTCGGTTGCTTATTTATTTAGTAAATTAGGTGTTATTAGTTATACATCTAATGTAGATGAAGATGCGTTAATGGAAGCGGCAATTGATGCAGGCGCTGATGATGTAATTACGAATGATGATGGCTCAAAAGATGTGATTACCACACTCGAAAATTATTTGAATGTAAAAGAAGCATTAGTAGCAGGCGGTTTTGAGCCTGAAAGTGCTGAAATCACCATGCAAGCAAGTACTAAAGCTGAATTAGATGCAGAAGATGCTGAAAAAATGATGTTACTCATTGAGCGATTAGAAGATTTAGATGATGTCCAAAATGTCTATTCAAATGGCGATATTAGTGATGAAATCATGGCGTCGATGAGTTAGTGAAAATTCTTGGTATTGATCCTGGTTCGCGTTTAACGGGATATGGCATTATTGATTTTTTCCCCAGCGGTTATCGTTATGTGACGAGTGGTACGTTAAAGATTACGGGTGACAATTTTCCTCAAAAACTAAAACAAATTTTTGATGGGATATTGCAGGTGACAAATGAATATCAACCTGAACAGATGGCCATTGAACAAGTTTTTATGAGTAAAAATGCTGACTCAGCGCTCAAACTTGGGCAAGCACGTGGTGCTGCAATTTGTGCTGTTCAGATGCACGATATTCCTGTTTTTGAATATGCCGCACGGCAAGTGAAACAAACGGTTGCAGGTAAGGGTGGAGCAGATAAAACACAGGTTCAGCAAATGGTGAAAATATTGCTAAATATTCAGGGAAATATGCAAATTGATGCAAGTGATGCACTAGGGATTGCTATTTGTCATGCACATTTTTATCAAACACAGCAACGTTTACAGTTGAGCAAAAGATAATGATTGGTTTTTTACGTGGCAAAATTGCACGAAAAGCACCGCCATGGATTGTTTTAGATGTGAATGGCGTGGGCTATGAAATTGAAGCGCCGATGACGGTTTTTTACGATTTGCCAGAAGTTGGAGCTGAAATTATTTTGCAGACGCAATTAATTGTACGAGAAGATGCACATAATCTTTTTGGGTTTGCAAATGAAGCAGATAAAATGCTTTTCAAAACGTTAATTAAAATTAATGGTGTAGGGGCGAAGTTGGCTTTAACAATTTTGTCCGGACAATCGGCTGAAGAATTTCAACTGTGTGTTCAGAATAATGACACACAAGCATTGATAAAATTACCTGGTGTGGGTAAAAAAACAGCTGAACGGCTCGTGATGGAATTACGTGATAAATTACCTAAAAGTGATAATACGCAAGCCATAGTCGTGTCAAAAACTGGAAATGCACGTTCTGAAGCGATTAGTGCATTGTGTTCTCTAGGATATAAACCGCTTGAGGCAAGTCAAATGGTGTCAGCTATAGAGCATGAAGGAAAAAGTTGCGAAACGATCATTCGTCTTGCTTTGCAGGGTAGCGTTAAATGATTGAGGAAGATCGTTTAATTGCCGCGAAGTCCGGCCATGGAGAAGAAGGACTTGATCGAGCTATGCGCCCAAAACGTTTGGCAGACTATGTTGGGCAAGAAGAATGTCGCACGCAGATGGCTATTTTTATTGAAGCGACATTAGCGAGAGGGGAAGCGCTAGATCATACATTGATTTTTGGTCCTCCTGGTTTGGGTAAAACGACGCTCGCCATGATTGTCGCGGCAGAAATGGGCGTGAGTCTGAAACAAACAGCTGCTCCCGTGCTTGAAAAAGCAGGAGATTTAGCCGCATTATTGACGAATTTAGAGGCGCATGACGTATTGTTTATTGATGAAATTCATCGATTAAGTCCTGCTGTTGAAGAAATTTTGTATCCAGCGATGGAAGATTATCAGCTGGATTTGATGATTGGTGAAGGACCCGCAGCGCGTTCAATTAAAATTGATTTACCGCCTTTTACTTTGATTGGCGCAACAACCAGAGCGGGGCTCTTAACATCGCCTCTGCGAGATCGATTTGGAATCGTCCAACGCTTGGTTTTTTATACTATAGAAGAGTTAACGCATATTGTAACGCGTTCTGCGCATGTGCTGAATTTGATTATCGAGCCTAAAGGAGCGCAAGAGATTGCGAAGCGCTCGCGTGGTACCCCGCGTATTGCAAATCGCCTGTTGCGTCGAGTGCGTGATTTTGCTCAAGTTAAAAGTAATGGGATTATATCTGAAGAGGTCGCGGCTCAAGCGTTAACAATGCTCAAAGTAGATAGTCAAGGCTTTGATTCTTTAGATAGACGATTTTTATTAACGTTAATTGAAAATTTTTCTGGTGGTCCTGTAGGGTTAGACACACTCGCAGCAGCAATTAGTGAAGAGCGTGGCACAATTGAAGATGTTCTAGAGCCTTATTTATTGCAACAAGGATTTATTATGCGTACGCCACGTGGACGCGTAGCAACCTCTGCGGCTTACTTGCATTTTGGCTTAACTGCCCCAACAGTAGTTGCTAATACAATGGATTTATTGGCGCTATGAAAAATGCTTTTGTAATGTCTGTGCGTGTATATTATGAAGATACAGATGCCGGTGGTGTTGTTTATCATGCTAATTATTTAAATTTCTTTGAACGTGCCCGGACAGAAATGTTGCGCGAATTAGGATTTGAACAAGATCAATTGCGCGACGACTACGGCATCATTTTTGCAGTACGTGCTATGCAAATTGACTATTTACGTCCCGCAAGATTTAATGATTTACTGCATGTTAGTGCAGCAATTGTAGAATTAAAAAAAGCCAGTTTAGTGTTTGAACAAACAATTAAAAATGGTGATGTGAACCTTTGTACTTGTCACTGTCGAGTTGCATGTATTGATGCAATTAAAATGCAACCGACAGCTATTCCCGATTTCTTATTGAAGCAATTTTTGATTATTAAACCATGAATACTGATTTATCTATTTTCCATTTAGTAACTGAAGCGAGTTTTGTGGTGCAATTTGTGATGCTGATTTTATTTGTAGCATCACTCGTATCATGGACTTTCATTTTTTCAAAACGTAAAGACCTTAATCGTGCGATTGAAATTACAGATGAATTTGAGGAACAATTTTGGTCTGGCGTTTCGTTGTCAGAATTGTATCGAAAATTAGCCGCAAAAGATTTTGAGCCTGAAGGTATTGAAAAGATCTTTTTAGCGGGATATAAAGAATTTTCTCGTATGCGCATTAGCGGTAACGTTGAGCCTGCTGTTCAAGTAGAAAGTGCGCAGCGGGTTATGCGGATTGAATTATTGCGTGAACTTGATCGCCTTGATGAACATTTGGCATTTTTAGCAACGGTTGGATCAACGAGTCCTTATGTGGGTTTATTTGGCACGGTTTGGGGGATTATGAATTCGTTTATGGCGCTAGGAAATGTGAAACAGGCTACATTAGCACAGGTTGCGCCGGGGATTGCAGAAGCCCTGATTGCAACAGCTATCGGTTTATTTGCGGCGATTCCTGCGGTTGTTGCCTACAATCGATTTTCAACGCGTCTCGATCGTTTAACTGGTCGTTACGAATTATTTGTTGAAGAATTTATTGTCCTTTTACAAAGACAGGCACATAGTAAATGAATGTAAGTAACAAAAAAGCTGGCCGTCGCCGTCCTATGGCTGAAATTAACGTCGTGCCATATATCGACGTCACGTTAGTGTTGCTCATTATTTTTATGATTACAACGCCTATGTTACAGTCTGGTGTTGAAGTCGATTTGCCTAGAGCACAAGCTGCAATGGTTGAGCAAAAAGATGATACACCGCCGCTTGTGATTTCTATTCAACAAGGCGGTAATTATTTTATCAACAGCGGTAATGGTGAAGATGAAGCGATTTCAAAAGAAGCAATTTATCCGCGCGTGGAAATGATTTTAAAAAACAAACCTGAAACACAAGTCTTAATCAATGCAGATAAAAATATTGATTACGGTACGGTGGTAACGACGATGGCAGTTTTAAAACATGCCGGTGTGCCAAGTGTCAGTTTAATGACTAAATATGAAAATTAACGGTTTCAATGCGTAATCAAATATTTTCCAAGCCTTTTTTATGGGCACTAGCTTTTCTTTTAA
>CAJBJW010000279.1 GCA_903953455.1 uncultured Pseudomonadota bacterium
GCTCGGTGATCGTCAAACCACGAAAATCTTTACCTAATAACGCTAATAATTCCGCTTTATCATTCGTGTCTTTGAGAATCACTTTAATAAAACCGTTATCTTTAGATACGTTTTGATAATGAATTTTGGCTTCACGAAGTGCTAAACGAAGATCATCGTTATAGCGCTCTTCTGCTTGTTTTACTGCCGCATCAATATCGACTTCAAGTAAAAAATGTACGCCACCACGCAAATCAAGCCCTAAATACATCGCTTGCGCGCCAATTGCCTGTAGCCATGAAGGAGTAGTTGGCGCAAGATTTAATGCAACCGTGTAATTATTGCCCATTTTATCGCGGAGTAAATCCGCAATTTTCATTTGATCGTCAGTATTCGTCAAACGCGCAAGCACGCGACCATCTTTAAATTGATATGTTTTAAGTGGTGTGCCCGTATTTTTAATCGTTGTTTCAATATCACTTGCTTGCGCTTGCGTGAGTTTATTGACGATATGCGACACTTGAACAGATGGATCATCACCATACAAATTTGGCAACGAATAAATAATAGAAATTAAAAACACCAAAATAATACTGATGTTTTTCCAAAGAGAGTAATGGTTTTGCATTGCGTTTATTCCGCTAATAATGACGTCTTTATTAAATTACTTTTTTATGCATCGCTTTAAATGTGCCTTTAGGCATCATGCTTTCGATACTGTGACGTTGAACTTGAATAAACGTATTATCACTAATTTCAATTTTAACAAAGTTATCATCTACATCAGCCACTTTCCCTAAAATCCCGCCAGAAGTGACAACTTCCACGCCTTTAACAAGTGACTCTACCATTTGTTTTTTTTCTTTAGTCCGTTTAGCTTGGGGACGTAAAAACAAAATATAGAAAAATGCCAAAATACCTAAAGGAAACAGCATACCCTCAATACCAGGTTGTTGTGCAGCGGCTGCGCCACCTTCAGCTAAAGCGTCAGAAATGAAAAAACTCATGATTATCCTCGTTAATTTTTATAATGAAATGGGAAAAGAATTGAAACGGCAGTTATTATGCCATAGAAAATTTATCATACCCTGTTTTACAATCAACTAAACACAGGCTATTTTTATCAACATCACCTTTTTATCATAACGCACTGCGCCATAAAACGTGACAAATCAAAGTAGCGTGCTACACTTTCGACTATTTTTTAATCATTTTACACATTGAGATACCCCACTATGGAAGAGAATTTCTCACAAATTATTGAGGCCGTTGGCGAAGATTTAACCCGTGAAGGCCTTGTAGATACACCAAAACGTGCGGCTAAAGCCTTTAAATTTTTGACTCATGGTTACGAAAAAACATTGGAAGAAGTATTAAATGGCGCTATTTTCACTGCGGACAGTGAAGACATGGTTATCGTTAAAGACATCGAGCTTTATTCACTCTGTGAGCATCATTTATTGCCTTTTATCGGCAAATGCCATGTTGGCTATTTACCGCAAGGAAAAGTGTTGGGGTTGTCTAAAGTGGCCCGCGTTGTTGATATGTATGCACGACGCCTGCAAATACAAGAACGTTTAACAAAGCAAATTGCCGATGCCATTGAGCAAGCCACAGGCGCACGTGGCGTTGCTGTCGTTATCGAAGCAAAACATTTGTGTATGATGATGCGTGGTGTTGAAAAACAAAACTCTGTGATGACAACATCCGCGATGAAAGGTATTTTCCGCAAAGAAATCAATACGCGCTCTGAATTTTTAAATTTAATCAGTAGATAATAGTTAACATTGGAATTAAACGTAATGTCAGACAAAAAAATCGGTGTGTTACTTGTCAATCTTGGCTCTCCCGCTGCGCCAACAGTGCCTGCGGTGCGTAAATTTTTGAAAGATTTTTTATGGGATAAACGTGTCGTCAACATCCCTCGCCCTATTTGGTGGATGATTTTGCACGGCTTTGTTTTACCTTTTCGCCCTAAAAAATCCCTAGAAGCCTATGCCAAAATTTGGGATTCACACAAAGGCTCGCCGCTAACTTTTTTAACACATCAATTAACTGACAATATTTCAAAAAAATTGGAATCGCAGGGCATTTTAGTGAAATGTGCCATGAGTTATGGCGAACCTTCAATTCCAAGTCAACTACGTCATTTCAAAGAGCAAGGCGTGACGGACTTTGTTGTTTTGCCACTATATCCACAGTATTCATCAACAACGTCTGCTTCAGTTTATGATTCATTGATTAAAGAATTTAACACATGGTGGCATTTGCCTAATTTTCGATTTATTAGCGATTACCACCAAAATCCAACCTATATTTCAGCGCTTGCTGAATCGGTTCAAACCGCATGGCGTGAGCGTCCCAAAAATCAAATGCTAGTGATGTCCTTTCACGGTCTGCCCGCTATGCTAACCAAAAAAGGCGATCCTTATTTTCATCAATGTCATCGAACTGGGCAGCTTTTAGCAGATAAATTAGGCTTAAAAGAACACGAATGGCGACTCGTTTTTCAATCGCGTTTTGGTAAAGCCGAATGGCTCAAACCCTACTGCGTTGAAGTACTTGAACAACTTCCCAAAGAAGGCGTGAAAAGTGTTGATTTAATCTGCCCCGGTTTTACCGTAGATTGCCTTGAAACACTTGAAGAAATTGCAATGGAAAATCGCCACGTTTTTCTTGAGGCTGGCGGAAATGGTTACCACTATATTCGCGCACTAAACGATTCACACGCCAACGTAGATGTCCTTATTGACGTATTAACTAACGGTGGCTTTAGCGATAAACAGGAGGCAAAATGACCGCACTCGTGGGTATTATTATGGGGTCAACATCCGATTGGGAAACCATGCAATTTGCGGCGGATACGCTGAAGAAATTGGGTATTCCACATGAAGTAGACGTGGTTTCAGCGCATCGTACACCCGATAAATTATTCGCTTATGCAGAAAATGCTGAGCAAAAGGGACTTGAAGTCATTATCGCGGGCGCTGGCGGTGCTGCACATTTACCCGGCATGACAGCCGCTAAAACAGCCGTCCCAGTACTGGGCGTCCCTGTTCAATCAAAAGCATTGAATGGCATGGATTCTCTTTTATCCATTGTTCAAATGCCCGCTGGCATTCCAGTCGGGACATTAGCCATTGGTAAAGCAGGCGCTATTAACGCTGCGTTATTGGCTGCGGCCATTGTCAGCAATAAACATAAACACTATCGACCAGCATTGGAAAAATTTAGACAAGAACAAACCGACACGGTATTGGCAAATTCAGATCCGCGTGGAGACAAAGCATGAAAGTAGGGATTTTAGGTGGGGGGCAGCTTGCTCGGATGATTGCATTAGCAGGCTATCCTTTGGGCATTCGTTTTATTTTTTTAGATCCATCAGTAGGCGCTTGTGCAACAACACTTGGCGATCATTTACATGGTGACTATCACAATGAAACCCTCCTAGCTGAATTAGCGAAACGCGCGGATGTCGTAACGTATGAATTTGAAAACGTGCCCGCTAATGTCGCAGAATTTCTTGCTGCACATACCAGCGTTTATCCTGCGCCTAATGCACTCGCCGTCGCACAAGACCGCTTAGTTGAAAAAGACTTTTTAAATGAAATAGGTATTCCCACTGCGCTATACCAAGCAGTAGATAGTTTGTCCAATTTACAACAGGCTATGCAGCGTATTGGATATCCTGCCATTTTGAAAACTCGTACTCAAGGCTATGATGGTAAAGGGCAATCTGTTCTTCGTTCAGCATCCGATTTGCATTCTTCCTGGCAAAAACTCGATGGATTGCCTGCCATTGTTGAAGGATTTGTCGCGTTTTCTCGTGAAGTATCTATTATTGCCGTTCGCAGTGTTTCAGGTGAATTAGCCTTTTATCCGCTGTCTGAAAATGTGCATAGAGAAGGCATTTTACGTGTATCCGAAAGCTGCGAAAATGATTCAATGCAAGCTAAAGCAGAAGACTATGTCACTAAGTTACTTACCTCTCTGAATTACGTTGGCGTGATTGCGCTTGAGTTATTTGAAGTAAACGATGAATTAATTGCAAATGAATTTGCGCCTCGAGTTCATAATTCAGGGCACTGGACCATTGAAGGCGCTGAAACGTCACAATTTGAAAATCACCTACGTGCAATTTTAGATTTACCACTGGGATCAACTAAATCAGTCGGAAAAACTGCAATGGTAAATTTCATTGGCGGCAAACCAGAAAGTGAACGTGTGTTAGCCATTGAGAATACCCATTTGCATCTCTATGGAAAAGCCTCTCGCAAAGGACGAAAAGTCGCACATGCAACAGTACGTGCCGCAAATCATGACACATTAGAACCCCTTAAAAAGAAGTTGATTGCCTTGGCAAATGAGGTTGATGATTCGTAAATCGTAATTAAGCGAACAATCA
>CAJBJW010000280.1 GCA_903953455.1 uncultured Pseudomonadota bacterium
ATGGCTGAATATATATTTTCACTTTCGGCAAGTTGACGATAAAGCGCGAGAGCGGTGTCAGCATCCCCTATTCTTCCCGCAATCGATGCACGCATCGACAACGCGCCTGATTGCGGCTCGATGGCCTCCGCTTTTTCAAGTTCAGCTAACGCTTCTTCCATTTGCCAAGATTCTGCATACGAATGGGCTAAATTCCAATGTGCATCTGCACTTTGTGGATGCAGTTCCACGTTACGTTTGAGCACCTCTTGTGCCTCTTGCCATAAATTGAATTGAAAAGAGAGTTCCGCTAAACGCACTAATGTCTTTTCTTCCGTGGCAATACTTGCACGCTCAAAGGCGCGATAGGCCTCTTGCGTCATGCCAAGACGCATCATAATAGCCGCTAAATCAATTTGTAATTCAGCACGTTCATTGTCAAGTAGTGACTCTTGCATTAAACGGGTCACCAGTAACGCTTGGCGCATTGATTCAAGCGCTCGACTCGCATCACCGCGCTCTAAACGATATTTAGCCATTGACCAATGAATAAAATAAGTACGAGCTACCCCCCCCGTGGCTAATGCTCGATGATATTGCGGAGCAGCCAAATCAAAATGCCCGTTATCTTCAAGGATTCGCGCTAACGCAATATACGCTTCAAAACGCTCAGGATTGACCGCAATGGCACGCTCATAACTTGCCGTGGCTTGCTGGGGAACGCCTTGACGACGACATAAATGCCCCGTTTCAAGCCATGCACTATAATTTTGCGGAAAAGCACGTAATAAAGCTTCAAAATAGAGACGCGCAGCCGTCTCATCGCCACGATTTACAGCGCAACGTGCTAATTGCAATGCAGCAATTTCAAGCGTTGGCTCTATCGCTAATACATTTTGGTATTTTCCCTCTGCTTCCTTCCATAAGAAATCACGAAAACAGGCGTTTGCTTGATTAAACAAGTCAGCGGCCTCTTTGGAAATGGTCAGTTGATGATCGATACCTTGTTGAGTGATATCAATATCTTCAGTCGATATTTTTTTATTTTGCATAAATAATCTAAATTTACTTAATTTTGCTATTAAATATAGTGAATAAGATTGTAAAAAAAACGCCCCATTTCTGGAGCGTTCTTTTTGTTACATTAAAAAACAGCGTTTCTTAATTACAAGCTGTAGTACATGTCATATTCAACAGGATGTGTACTCATACGAAGACGTGTGACTTCATCCATTTTTAATTTAATGTAGCCGTCGATCACATCATTAGTAAATACACCGCCTTTAGTTAAGAAATCACGATCTTTATCTAATGCGTCTAATGCTTGATCAAATGAGTGGCAAACTTGTGGGATATTTTTTTCTTCTTCAGGTGGCAAATCATACAAATCTTTGTCCATTGCTTCACCTGGGTGGATTTTATTTTGAATCCCGTCAAGACCTGCCATAAGCATTGCAGAGAATGCTAAGTAAGGATTTGCAGTTGAGTCAGGGAAACGTACTTCAATACGACGACCTTTTGGATTATTTACAAAAGGAATACGAATTGAAGCTGAACGGTTACGCGCTGAGTAAGCTAACATAACAGGTGCTTCAAAACCTGGAACTAAACGTTTATAACTATTTGTTGATGCGTTAGTGAATGCATTAAGCGCTTTTGCGTGTTTAATGATACCACCGATGTAAAATAAAGCAGTTTCAGATAAACCGCCGTATAAATCACCAGTAAATAAGTTAACACCATTTTTGGCTAATGATTGATGAACGTGCATACCGCTACCGTTATCACCCACTAAAGGTTTAGGCATAAATGTTGCTGTTTTACCATAAGCGTGTGCAATGTTTGCAACGACGTATTTAAGTCCTAATACTTCGTCAGCTTTTTTAACTAACGTGTTAAATCTCACGCCGATTTCACATTGACCCGCTGTTGCCACTTCGTGGTGGTGAACTTCAGTCACTTGACCCATTGCTTCCAATGTTTGACACATTGCAGAGCGCATATCTTGGAATGAATCAACTGGAGGCACTGGAAAATAGCCACCTTTAATACCTGGACGGTGTCCAGTGTTGCCATCTGGATAGACTTTTTCAGCATTCCATCCTGCTTCTTCAGAATCAATTTTGTAGAATGTACCGCTCATATCCGCACCCCAACGAACATCATCAAAAATGAAGAATTCGTTTTC
>CAJBJW010000281.1 GCA_903953455.1 uncultured Pseudomonadota bacterium
ACCTGAACCAATCGATATAAACCGAGAATACAAAATACCTATTTTTACCGGTAGCGTGCAGGTTGGATGGATCATACTCAAAGAAAACGAATTGATAACTGATCAATTATTACTCGGTTTTATCCAAAATCAACTACATGGCTATTTATGGGTAATGGGGCTCGTTTTATTACTATCCCTAGGTTTATCGCTACTGATCGCCAAACAGATACTTTTACCCATTAACCGATTATCAACACAAATTCATTCACTTGTAACAGGTGATTACTCACATCAGGTACTCGAACAAGGTAATGATGAATTAGCCAAATTAACAAAAGATTTAAATATACTTAGTCGCGTCTTAGACCAAACCGAAAAAGCACGACAACAATGGATGGCTGATATTTCGCATGAATTACGAACTCCTCTGGCTATTTTACATATCGAATTAGAGGCGATAGTTGATGGTTTACGAGCACCTTCACCAGAAAGAATTGTGTCTTTAGAGCAAGAAGTACGCTCACTCACGCGTCTAGTAAACGATTTATATCAGTTATCTCTGTCTGATTTAGGCGCTCTCGATTATCAATTTGAAAAGGTCGAATTAGTTGAGCAATGCAAGATTTTAGTTGATGGATTTCAGGCGCGTTTTGCAACTCGTAATTTGACACTTTTATTTTCTTCAAACTGTTCCAAAACTTATGTACAAGGAGATGCAATGCGTTTAGTTCAATTATTTTCGAATATACTCGAGAATAGCTATCGGTATACCAACAATTTTGGCATGTGCCGACTGACCATTATTGAACAAAAACAGCGAATTCTAATTCAAATTGATGACAGTGCCCCAGATGTTGCAAGAGAAGAATTACCCCTGTTATTCGAGCGTTTTCACCGTGTAGATAAGTCACGTCAACGATTAACTGGAGGTGCAGGACTTGGATTAGCTATTTGTCAAAATATAGTAAAAGCTCATAACGGAAATATTTACGCCACTATTTCTGTGTTGGGCGGTTTACAAATAAATATAGATTTACCTAAATTATAAAAGAGAACTGTTTTGAGCAAACAAATTTTAATTGTTGAAGATGAACCCAAATTAGCCGCTTCGCTTGAAGAATACTTAACCAGTGATGGCTTTCATTGTCATTGGATTCATAATGGCGGGATCGTCGTTGAATGGGTTAGAACACACTCCCCCGACTTAATTTTGTTGGACATTAAATTACCTCAACAAGATGGAATAAGTTTATGTAAAGAAATTCGAGCATTTTCATCTATTCCAATATTTATGATTACTTCTCAAGTGACCGAAAAAGATCGTTTAGTTGGATTAAGTATTGGTGCAGATGATTATATTTGCAAACCCTATAGTGGAAAAGAAGTCGTCGCACGAGTTAAATCCTTTTTTCGTCGTCAAGATGTATTATCTAAAACGTGGATTACCAGCAAAGGATTTCATTTAAACGAAGAAAATCTTCAAATACACTACAATGGAAATTTACTTGATTTAACATTGTGTGAGTATCGAGTATTAGCTACC
>CAJBJW010000282.1 GCA_903953455.1 uncultured Pseudomonadota bacterium
ACCGTCACCAATCTCAACACCTTTAACGGCATTAATACTCATTAGCGCATAAGCAAGTTCCGCATCTAATCGATCAAAAACAGGCTCACCTAAACCGGCGGGAACATTGGTTGCAACCACTTCAATACGCGCACCAATCGACTCGCCTTCTTTGCGTAGCGCGTCCATGTAACTTTCCATTTGCGCGACCTTGGATTCATCGGGACAGAAAAAAGGATTAGTTTCAACCACATCCCAGTCCAACGTTTCAATTTTAATAGGGCCAAGCTGTGACAGATAACCGCGAATTTCAATGCCCGCGACTTCTTTTAAATATTTTTTAGCAATAGCGCCTGCCGCCACGCGCATGGCCGTTTCACGCGCAGACGAGCGACCACCACCGCGATAATCGCGAAAACCGTATTTTTGCTGATAGGTAAAATCCGCATGTCCTGGACGAAACGCTTGTGAAATTTTAGAATAATCTTTTGAGCGCTGATCAGTATTTTCAATCAATAAACCAATTGGCGTTCCGGTCGTTTTCCCTTCAAAAATCCCCGATAGAATTTTCACTTCATCGGCTTCACGACGCTGCGTCGTATGGCGTGACGTCCCAGGTTTGCGTCGATCTAAATCATGCTGAATATCTTCTTCGCTAAGTGTCATATTTGGTGGGCAACCGTCAATAATACACCCAAGCGCGACGCCATGACTTTCACCAAACGTGGTAACGGTAAATAATTTTCCTATCGTATTTCCTGACATTTTGTACTCCTGTTTAGTCAATTAGGGATTTGTTTTCAACGCAGCAACAAACGCATCATGATAATGCGCCACCTGATCAGCGGTCAGTAAAAAGACGCCATCACCACCACGCTCAAAATTGAGCCAATAGAAAGGCACATCAATTAACAAAGTCTGCAGCGTTTCTGCGCTACTTCCTACCTCAACGATAAGAATACCGTGATCGCTCAAATAATTTTTTGCATGAATCAAAATCCGCAGCACCAAATCCAATCCGGATACGCCACCTTTAAACGCCATATCCGGCTCGGCATGGAATTCAGGGGGCAAATTTTCCCATTCATTCAAGCAGACATACGGCGGATTGCTGATAATGATGTCGTATTGCATAGGCGGTAATTTATTAAACAAATCCGAATAATACGTTGTCACCGTGTCGCTTAATTGATGCTTTTCAATGTTAATTTCAGCGACTTCAAGCGCTTCGGGTGATAAATCAACCGCATCCACCATCGCATTAGGAAACGCATACGCACACGCAATGGCAATACATGCACTACCCGTACATAAATCCAAAATGTGCGTGACATTGTCTTCGTCAATCCACGGCTCGAATTGCTGCTCAATTAACTCTGCCACTGGCGAGCGAGGAATTAACACGCGCGCATCAACGTAAAAAGGCAATCCTGCAAAAATAGATTCTTTCGTTAAATACGCAGCAGGCACACGCTCGTTAATACGACGCTCAATCAGGTCAAATACCGCTTTGCGCTCTTCAAGTGTTAACACACATTGAAAAAGACTCGAATGCAGCGTATAGGGTTGATGCACAGCGTGGAGTACTAACGCAACGGCTTCATCAAGTGCTGTTGTGGTGCCTTGCCCAAAACACACTTGTGCCTGCGTAAAGCGACTTGCTCCCCAGCGCATATAATCACGTAGCGTGGTTAGCGTAGATAAAATTTCATTCGACATAAAAAATAATTAAATGTTAGGTAATATTAAAGTAAAGGTTGCAGCGGCAACATTTTGTCTGGATTGAGTAAATTTTTAGGATCAAATTGACGTTTGATCGCCCGCATTAAATTGAGTGAAACCGCGTCAAGTTCTCGATCCACAAAATCACGTTTTTCAAGACCCACACCGTGTTCACCTGACAGCGTCCCATTGAGCGTTAAAACGAGTGTAAAAATTTCATCCAAGCACGCGTGTGCTTTTTTGCTTTGTATAGGGTCGTCGGGATCAAGCAATAAATTGACATGAATATTGCCATTTCCCGCATGACCAAAATTGATAATGGGCAAATCATACTGTTTTGAAAGTGCGTCTAAACCTGAAATAAGTGCTGGCATTTGCGTGACAGGTACCACGACATCTTCATTTATTTTTTTAGGCGCCACTTTGCGAAGTGCGGGCGAAAGCGCTTTACGCGTATCCCAAAGCGCTTTAACTTCAGAAGCATCTTTAGCAAGACGCATTGACAGCAAACCATCATTTGTTGCCGCCGCCATCACCTTTTCTGCCGCGTACTCAAGACCTTCTGCCTGACCATCCACCTCAATCATAAGCATAGCTCCTGCATTTTCAGGCAAATCGGTTTGCGTATAATGACGAATCATATTGATGGCATTCCCATCCATAAATTCTAAGGCACACGGCACAACAGGTTGCGACATAATTGCCGCAACAGCCTCCGATGCGTCACCAACAGTTTTGTATATGGCACGGAGTGTTTTTACTGCTTCTGGCAGCGGTGTCAGTTTCAGCGTCGCCTCTGTAATAATAGCCAATGTACCTTCACTACCAATAATCAATCGCGTTAAATCATAGCCCACAACGCCTTTACTGGTATAAACGCCCACGCGCATTTCCTCACCCGCGCCGGTAACAACGCGCAGTCCTAATGTATTTTCACGTGGCGTGCCGTATTTAACCGCTTTAGGTCCAGCCGAATTGTAAGCGAGATTGCCCCCAATACTACAAAATGCCGCGCTAGTGGGGTCAGGTGGCCAAAAAAAACCACGACTTTTAACGTAATCTTGCACCGCTTGATTGGTCATGCCGGGTTGGACTTTGATATAGCGATTTTCGGGTGAAAAATCGAGTACTTGATTCATGCGTTCAAGCGACAAAACCAGTCCGCCATGCAGTGGCACTATCGCGCCAGTGGTTCCCGTGCCTCGTCCACGCCCTGTTATGGCCACATCAAATTCATTGCATAATTTGACTACCCGAAGCACTTGCTCATGTGTTGTTGCAAAGACAACCACCTGCGGCAACGCGTGGCGACGACTGTTGTCATAACCGTAAGTCCAGCATTCTTCGGATTCAATTAAAATATCATTTGTTGAGAAAATCGTCTTGAGTGCGCTTAAAAATTCATTAGGAAGCGATTTTTGCATAAATATCTGACAATCCAATAGAAAGACAAATGACATTTGCCTTATTTCCCTTTGGTGTTAGCCAAAATAAGAAAAAAACAAATGCCAAGAAAAGAGAATGAGCAAGTAATATATGAACTTGTCCCAGCGACGTTAGTCGATGTAATCAAAAACCGTAATTAATTGACGAATATCAGGTTCAGTGCGAACAACATTGATGACCACAAGACCCTCATCACGGTGAACACGCCCCATCAAATAAACCGTGCCTTGCTCTGTAATCACTCGAACTAACGATGAATCAAAACCGGGTATTGTCCGAATTTGCGTTAACGCTTGGCGAATATTTTGGCCAATACGTCGATCATTTGCGCGAGACAAATTATCACTAGGGTAATCTACCACTAAATTATCATGAACAATTTTAACATTTTTAACAATGCGAACGGCTTCAACAATTTTCGATTTAAATGCTTCGTTCATCACCTCACCCGTCAATAAAACGGCGCCATTATAAACATTCACATTCACATGACTGAACCGTTTTATTTCACTGTCGTTTAAAATATCTTCTCTGATAGCTTCGGAAATATCTTTATCATATTCAGCACTTTCAGGACTGCGCCGATCAGCCACATTGTAAACAGATTGCTGATTGTCACGAAACGGTTTTCGTGAACTGCAACTCGACAACAAGACTGCAAACACACAAAAAATAAATGTTATGTTCCGTGTCATTTTTTTCATTGTCATGCCTAATTTAAAAACAAAAATGAAACACCCGTTATACGCGACGAAAATCAGGTAAAACGATATTCAACTCTAACGTTTCTTGATTATCACTTTGCTCGAGTTTAATTGTCATCGCATCACAATTTACATTCACATACTTCTGTATCACTAAAAGTATCTCTTGTTGCAGCTGTGGCAAATACGGTGGTTGATTAACTGATGAGCGCTCATAAGCCACCAAAATCTGTAATCGCTCTTTTGCAAGCGATGCAGAACTTGTTTTAGACGATCTAAAATAATCCAGTAAGCTCATATCACCCGCCCCCAAATAACTTCCTAAACAGCCCTTTTTTCCCATCAATGAATCGATGAGGTCGCGTTTCACCTAAATACCTTGCAACAATATCACTGTAAGCTTGACCTGCATCACTTTTTTCATCAAGAATGACAGGATTTCCTGAATTCGATGCGGTGAGCACGGATTTTGATTCAGGAATAACCCCTAATAGATCTAAGGACAAAATATCTTGCACGTCATCTAAACTGAGCATTTCACCAGATTTAACTCGCTCTGGCGCATATCGTGTCAGAATTAAATATTCTTTAATCGGTTCGTCATTTTTCTCTGCGCGCTGAGATTTACTTGAAAGCAGACCTAAAATTCTGTCTGAGTCACGCACTGAAGACACTTCAGGGTTTGTCACGATAAACGCATCATCCGCAAAATACATCGCTAAATGCGCGCCCTGCTCAATACCTGCAGGCGAGTCACAAACAATATATTTAAAGTCTTTTGAAAGCTCTTCCAAAATTTTACCGACCCCTTCTTGCGTCAGCGCATCTTTATTGCGTGTTTGTGACGCTGGAAGAATAGACAACAAATTACAATTCTTATCTTTAATTAACGCTTGGTGAATTGACGCTTCACCGTTAATTACATTAATAATGTCATACACAACACGACGCTCACAACCCATAATTAAATCTAAATTACGCAAGCCCACATCAAAATCGATGACAACGGTTTTATGTCCCTTTTTCGCCAATCCCATTGAAATCGCGGCGCTTGTTGTCGTTTTTCCAACACCACCTTTGCCTGAGGTTACAACAATAATTCGTGCCACTAATATCCTCCAAAAGATAGGTTTGTTTTAGTCATTTTCACGCAATAGTCTTGATAACTAGTGCATTTTTTTGTAAATAAATTTGAATTGGCGTATTGGAAACCGCCCCTTGAATGTCATCACTAATTTTATAATGCCCTGCAATCGAAATCAGTTCTGCTTGTAAATCTGAACAGAAAATACGTGCATCAACATTACCTTGAACACCCGCTAAAGCTCGTCCACGCAGTGTTCCGTAAACATGAATATTCCCTTCTGCTAAAATTTCAGCTCCCGCGCCTACTTGCGCGAGCACAATTAAGTCTCCATGCGAATAAATGCGCTGCCCTGAGCGAATAGGCTTAGTAATGAGTACCGTTGTGGATTCATCACTGATAGGATCGTCGTCCTTGGGAGCTGCAATAACTTTGGATGCCTTAGGTAACTCAGCTTTAATTTCCGTATTCGCTGTCACTGCGATACCCAAATCAATCGCTTGCTGATGCTGTTCTTCACTGCCACCGCGAACACCAACAACAAAAAGGCCTACCTTGCGAACCAATGCAAGTAGAGCATCAAGCGAAAGCGTTAATTGTTTTTTATTCAAATCATAAAAATCAAGAATAACGGGTGAATGCTTAAAAAATTCTGGCGCAAGTTTGATTTTTTCATTGAGAACTTGCTCAATAAGCATTAAATCATCACTTGCTACGCCTAAAACTGGAACAGAAAACATCGTGCTTTTAAATTCTAAAGCAGGCGAGGAATAAGATTTATTTTGTGGGTTAATCGTCATCGATGGATAGATTCACATGGATTCAAGTAATTGAATTGAATTCTAACACTGCTTAAAAGAAAAATCATTTTTCTATTTAAAAATAGACTTGACAGTGTAAATAAGTCGTTAAAATATCCAATTTATTCGCATTAGTGCATAAATGCGTAAAATCTGGCAAACTTAGATTCAGCAGGTATCAATATACAAAGGGTGACGTAAATATAATGGACAAATTAACAAGTATGAAAGTGTTTGAGCGTGTCGCGAAAGCTGGCAGCTTTGTGGGTGGCGCGCGTGAATTAGGCATTTCAAGAGCGATGGCAACCAAGCATATCATGCATCTTGAAGCGGATTTGAGAACAAGACTCTTTAATCGGACAACACGCAGTTTAAGTTTAACGGACATGGGCGCAGCATATTTAGAGCGTTGCACTCAAGTGTTACTTGATATTGATGATATGGAAACTGTCATCACTCACCTTCAGACAGAATTACGCGGCACGCTTAAAATTAGCGCCCCACCTGTCATTGGCGCCACGCATATCACGCGTGCCGTTGCTGAATTTTTAAAGCTCTACCCTGATTTGACGGTAGAAATGGTATTGCAAAGTAGTCATAGCGATTTAATTGACGATGGCATTGATATTGCTATCTATTTGGGTGATTTAGACGATACCAGCATGGTTGCTCGAAAGCTAGCAAGCTCCTCCATGATTGTATGTGGCTCACCCGATTATCTTGCGCAACATGGTATTCCACAAAAGCCTGAAGATCTTGTGAATCATAGCTGTATTGTTAATTGGGCAAGTGCGCCGCAAGACAAATGGAAATTTAAAACTGAAACCGGCTACACCACTATTAACGTGGCGGGTCGAATGCAATCCAATGTTGCAGAAGCTAATCGCGTTGCCGCTCTAAATGGCTTAGGGCTAGTCGTCATGGCAACGTACGTGGTTCGACGCGATATTGAAAAAGGGAAACTACAAACTGTTTTAGAAAACTATGCATTGCCGCCACTTGATATCCACGCGGTATATCCGCATAGAAAATATTTATCCGCTAAAGTGCGGTGCTTTTTAGATTTTCTACAAAAATGGTTAGAAACACGCGTTTCTATTTCGTGGACACGTGACATACAAACAGACAAATAACTAAAAAATATGATAAACGACGATGATCTCACCCCAGAGCAGTTTAATATTTGCCGCCTAAAAGCAACCGAACCCGCTTTTACGGGTAAGTATGTCAACTGCAAAACAGTAGGCATTTATCACTGTGTATGCTGTGACCGCGCACTTTTTGATTCTCATACCAAATACGATTCCGGCTCAGGATGGCCCAGTTTTTGGCAGTCTATCGAAGACAGCATCACCGAACACAGTGACACCACCTTTGGTATGCGGCGAGTTGAAATTGTTTGCAGTCAATGTGAATCGCATTTAGGTCACGTTTTCACTGATGGTCCAGCACCGACTTTTCTTCGTTATTGCGTCAATTCTGCGTCACTTCTTTTGCGAGAAACTTCATGAGCGCGTCAATTCATGCGCAAGCGTTACTCGACTTTATTGATTGCAGTCCAAGTGCTTGGCATGCCGTCAAAAGCATCGAAATGCAACTTGCTGATTTTCATTTTCAACGTTTAGATGAAACGCAGATATGGAATTTAAAAACCAGTGGTCGTTATTACGTTGTGCGCAGTGATTCGTCGATTATTGCATTTGTACAGGGCAAAGAATCTGTTGCGACATCCGGCTTTAAGCTTATTGGCGCACATACAGATTCACCCAGTTTGCGCATAAAACCCAATCCGCAATCAACTGCCGCAAATTTGGCCAGATTACACGTTGATATTTATGGGGGCGCGATTCTTGCGACATTTAGCGATCGTGAATTAAGTTTAGCGGGACGCGTCAATTACCTAACGCACTCGGGTGACCTCGCACAATGTTTAGTCAATTTCGAGCGCCCTCTGCTTCGCTTACCTAATTTAGCTATCCATCTCAATCGCGGTGTGAATGAAGATGGGTTAAAATTCCAAAAACAACATGAATTGGCGTTGATATTTGCTGATATTTTAAATCAATTGACACCCAGCGCATTCACTGACTTTACAGAACTGTTGCAAGCTGAATTACCCAATGATGTAGACCAAATTCTTTCATGGAATTTGAATGTTTACGATACACAAAAAGGGCGTTTTTGGGGCGCGAATAACGAGTTTTTTGCTAATGGCCAAATTGATAACTTAGCCTCGTGCCATAGCGCGTTAACGGCTTTACTAGATGAAAAAAACCTTCAAAACACGCAAAGCACGTTGGTATGCGCCTTTTTTGACCATGAAGAAGTCGGCAGTGAGAGTCATTGTGGCGCCGCTAGTCACTTTTTAAGCGATACGCTCAAACGCATTAGCGATGCAACCGCTCAAAATTCACAAGATTTTTCTCGTGCATTAGCAAAAAGCTTCATGATTAGCGCAGACATGGCGCACGCTTATCATCCTAATTTCCCAAGTGTCTATGATATGCAACACGCGGTACATATCAATCAAGGCGTTGTTGTCAAAATCAATGTCAATCAACGTTATGCAACAGATAGCGTATCGCAAGCCATGTTCATTGATTGGTGCAACAAAGCGGATGTGCCTTATCAATTGTATTCGCATCGCAATGACCTGCCTTGTGGCAGCACTATTGGATCGATTGTATCGCAATTGGGTCTGCGCACTGTTGATGTCGGTAATCCCATGTGGGCCATGCACAGTTGCCGAGAAAGTGCGGGCGTTTTCGATCACAAAGCCATGATTGACGTCATGAATTATTTTTTCTCAACTAACAGCGACGCCACGTTATGAGTCTTATTCGTCAAGATGATTTTATTGAAAGCATCGCGCAAGCGTTGCAATTTATTTCCTATTATCACCCAAAAGACTTTATCACTGCATTGCATGAGGCTTACCAGCGCGAAGAAAGTCCAGCTGCCAAAGACGCCATGGCGCAAATTTTAATCAATTCACGTATGTGTGCTGAAGGTAAACGGCCTATTTGCCAAGATACCGGCATTGTGACGGTATTTATTAAAATTGGCATGTCAGTGCAATGGGAAACCACCCTTAGCGTAAGTGAAATGGTAAATGAAGGTGTCCGCATTGCTTATCAAAATAGTGATAATCCCCTACGCGCGTCCATTTTACGGGACCCAGCAGGGACGCGCACTAACACGCGAGATAATACGCCAGCCGTTGTGCATACCGAATTTGTTTTAGGCGATAAAATCGACATTGATATTGCCGCAAAAGGGGGCGGCTCGGAAGCTAAAGCCAAATTTGCCATGCTAAACCCCTCCGATAACATTGTTGACTGGGTACTTAAAACCGTCCCTACCATGGGTGCAGGATGGTGTCCGCCGGGTATTTTAGGTATTGGCATTGGTGGTACAGCAGAAAAAGCGATGTTACTAGCAAAGCAAGCGTGCATGGGGTCAATTGATATTCACGAACTTAAAGCGAAAGGCGCAGCAAACCGCCTTGAAGAATTGCGTTTGGAGCTTATTGAAAAAGTCAACGCGCTGGGCATTGGAGCGCAAGGGCTAGGAGGCTTAACCACAGTTTTAGATATCAAAATTCTTGATTATCCAACCCATGCGGCAAACCTTCCCATTGCAATTATTCCAAATTGCGCAGCAACGCGTCATGTACATTTTGTTTTAGATGGCAGTGGCGTTGCGCAATTCACGCCCCCTAGCCTAGATGATTACCCACGCATTACGCAGAACGCAAGCACCGCCCGAAGAGTCAATTTAGACACGCTAACACATAACGACATTCAATCATGGCAAGTTGGTGAAACACTGCTACTCAATGGTACTTTGCTCACTGGACGTGACGCGGCGCACAAACGCCTTTGCGAGATGCTTGATCGCGGTGAAACACTGCCTGTTGATTTCAGCAATAAATTTATCTACTACGTTGGCCCTGTAGACGCAGTTAGAGACGAAGTAGTTGGACCAGCGGGACCGACTACCGCAACACGCATGGACAAATTTACTGCACCTCTCCTCGAAAAAACAGGGTTACTAGGAATGATTGGTAAATCAGAGCGTGGTAGCGAAGCGATTGCACAAATCAAAAAACATCAATCCATCTATTTAATTGCAGTAGGTGGAGCCGCTTATCTGGTATCAAAGGCAATTAAGCAGGCGAAAGTACTCGCTTTTGCCGATTTAGGTATGGAAGCCATTCATGAGTTTGTCGTTGAAGATATGCCTGTAACGATTGCCGTAGACACAAAAGGCAACTCAATTCACCATCTCGCACCAATACAGTGGCAAGCGAAAATAAGTGATATTTCTATTAAACAATAAAGAAGTGATTATTTATGAATACATATCGTTTTTTTCTCATCAGTTTTTTAGGGTTAATTCTCACAGGATTAACCGGTTTTAGCGATAGCACAAAAAAAAACAAGAACATTAAAACCATCGAAACAACGAATACGGCACCTAAAGTTCTCGATTTATCACTACCAGCACAAATTGAGAATACCGCTGGATCGAAAACAACTACTCAAATCAAACCTGAATTTACTATTGAAAAACCAAAAAAAATTCAACGTGAATTAGAGTTTGATACCCAAACAATCATGTCAATGGAACCTGAAGCAGACAAAATTAAATCCGTTGATGGTGCGAGCATTACCATTAATTTAAAACGCTAGTCCCCTTCATTTTACTTTTTAGAGCTTTATGGATTTATTACTTGCAATTAACACATTAATTTTAGGCATTGTTGAAGGACTCACGGAGTTTTTACCGATATCAAGTACAGGGCATCTTATTTTAGTGGGCGATTTGCTCGACTTTAACGATGAAAAAGGCAAATTATTTGAATTAGTTATTCAAATGGGCGCGATTTTTGCGGTATGTTGGGAGTATCGAAAACGAATTCATGGCACATTTAGCGGACTACGAAAGCGCGAAAAAATAGCACAACAATTTACTATCAACTTAGTCATCGCCTTTCTACCTGCAGCCATATTGGGATTTCTTTTTAGCAAATACATTAAAGCCATCTTATTTAAACCCGTTCCCGTCGCGTTGGCATTTATCATTGGTGCATTGATTATTTTTTGGGCTGAAAAACGTGAACA
>CAJBJW010000283.1 GCA_903953455.1 uncultured Pseudomonadota bacterium
AGCGAGGAAGCGGTATTTGAAACGAGTGATGCGCTGATGGCTGAAATTGAGCAGTTTGTGTCGTGCATTCAAACTGGAGATCAACCTTTGGTAACGGGTGATGCGGCGCGTCGTGCATTAGCTACTGCAATTCAAATAACCCAATTGCTCGAACCGAGTCACCAATAATCTCTATCTAGGAAAAAATTATGATCCCAATGGTCAACCTTAAAGCGCAATATGCTGAAATTAAAGACGAAATAGAAGCGGGAATTACGCAAACTATCGAAAATTGTAGCTTTATTCTTGGGCCTAATACGCAAGCCTTTGAGCGCGAAGCTGCTGATTATTTAGGTGTCAAACACGCCATTGGCGTCGCTTCAGGTACCGATGCACTGCATTTAGCGTTAATTGCGCAAGGCATTGGCGCGGGTGATGAAGTGATAACCACACCGTTTACGTTTATTGCCACAGCAGAAGCCATTAAATATGTCGGCGCTATTCCGGTTTTTGTTGATATTGATCCGCGTACGTTTAATATTTGCCCAAAAGCGATTGAAGCAGCGATTACATCAAAAACGAAAGCGGTTATGCCAGTGCATTTGTTTGGACAGCCTGCGGATATGACAGCCATCTCAGCGATATGCGATGCACATAATCTAAAATTGATTGAAGATTGTTGCCAATCATTTGGTGCAACAATCAACGGAAAACAAACAGGTGCAATGGGTCATGCATCAGGATTTAGTTTTTTCCCGAGTAAAAATTTGGGTGCCTTTGGTGATGGTGGTTTAACAACGACGAATTGTGATGAAACGGCTGCAAAAATTCGTCAATTGCGTAATCACGGTTCAGACGTGCGTTATTATCACGATGTGATTGGCTACAACAGTCGTTTGGACGAAATTCAAGCGGTTGTGTTGCGTGCGAAGTTAAAACATATCGATAAATATAATCAAGAACGTCGTCGTGTTGCGCATTTATATTCAGAGTTGCTTGCGGGTTTACCGCTGGAAACACCTTTAGAGGATCAATTAGGTCAACATGTTTATCATCAATACACGCTGCTTTGCGATAGACGTGACGATGTCATGAAAGCATTGCAAGAGAAGCAAATTGGCTGCGCGGTATATTATCCCGTGCCATTGCATCAACAAAATGCGTTCAAAGAAGAATGTGCTGGTGTTGTATTGCCTGTGACAGAATCGGTTGCAGCACGTTGTTTCTCATTGCCAATTTGTCCTTATTTGACGAATGAAGAAATTCATGAAATTTGTGATGTGATTAAAAGCGTATTTTAAAAATACAAAAAAAAGCCGGTACAAGTTAGAGGGTCTCGGCTTTTTTCCTAATAAACTTTAATTAACCGTGGTGGTGATGTTTTGCGTGAGCGTGATGATGTGGGTGCGTTGCCAATCCAATCTGCTCAGGCATCAATGACGAATGATGATGTTCAATTAACCATTGATCATCATCATATTCATAGCGATTTTTATATAGTGAAATAGGTTTGAGTTATTCCTTTACTCGTATTTATGGTACGCGAAGTAATTGACGAATCGTTTGAAGGGCATGAGTATCGATGGTTTGTATTCGATTATGATCAGCACAAAGTGCTCCACGAAAGCCTAAATAATTGGCTTCAAGCGGTAACAAGACGGCAATATCTTCTGCACGTAGTGATCCGGCTAATCCACAAATTAAACTGTATTTTTTAGCCAGCGTAACAAATGTTCGGATAGTATCTAAAGGCATCACGTGCGTTAAACTGCCATGTTGCTTGTCCATGGTATCTAACATAACCCCCGAAAAACCGTTTTGTTTAAGTGCGGAAATAAAATGAATATCGCAGTTTTTATCTGCAAATAACACGGCAATGAGTTGATATTTAGTGGTTAATGGTCGCAGTTTTTCAACAACAGATAGCCAATCTCCATTCGGGAAAAACCCAATTTTCACAAAGTCGACGCCCGTTTTAGCGGTTGTTTGCACGGCATCAAAAATAATATCTGCTTGCATAGGCAAATCACCAATGGTCGCACTGACAGGGCAGCGAAAATCAATTTTCGTTACGATATCACCAATGGTATCAATGTCTAACGCACCCAACGCACCCAAGTCGGGTTGTTTTAAATCAATAATATCAACATGCGCGTTTAATGCTATTTGTGCTTCTTCCCAATCTCTTACGCTTGCGAGCATACCATTCATGGTGTTTCTCCTTTTTTAAATGCGTCAATGTCGCTCATTAACCAATTCCACGCTTCATACTCACGCTCACCGGCGGTTTTTTCTAAGCCAATTTTGAGATAAGCAATTTCACTGTCAATTTTTTCTAACGGTAACATAGTTAAACGACTCACTAAAATAGCCGCTTCTAGTACAGCGTATTGAGCTCGATTAAATCCCATAAAGGGTGAATGATTGACCGTGCGCAATACCTTGCAAATTAACGTTGGACGCAGATCATCTTCTTCAATTCTCACTAATTCAACTTCACTGTGCGCTAAGGCACAATCTAAAACCAATCCATTGACTTTCCAATCACGTCTTCCCGTTAAACAACCTGCAAACACGCGCACATCATCGCAATAATTTAAAACAGCGGTTTTCGTTTCAAGTAAATTTGAAAGGGTTGTTGACGGACGAAAAGGTAAGATATGGATTTCATCGCCATGAATATGAATCCCCATTGGCGCGAGATGAACGTGACTTGCTGTATTTTGCGTAGTGACGATGAGTTCTTGAATCATGATTTTTTTTGTAAAGTGGTTCCGGCAGGTTTAAAAGAATGTAAATCAACTGTGGATTCATCGCTATCAACGGCGCATCCCCAGTTTAAGGCTTGATCTTGTGTGAAGCGTTTACCCAGTTGCCATGCAATTTCTGCGCGTGCAAGTTCAACGCCTAAATAAAACGCATGACCCCCATCGTTTTCAACACCGAGTTTTGGGTAGAGTTCAAAAGGATCGGTGGCGCTTTGGAAACTATCACGATTAAAAATATGCAATCCTTCTTGACTGGTTTGAATACGATAGCTAGGATCTTTAATTTGCGTTGCCAATTCTTCAATTTCCTTTACCGAATAGGGAAAGGGCGCCGTTTCATGCAAGGCCATTAAACCTGAATCAATGTGTTTGGGTAAAGTATCGTGCTCTTTTGCGGCAAATAAGATGCGACGTGCTAAATCGGCTTCTTTGATGGCACGACTCGCATGACGACTCACTTGCGTGGCGAGAATATGATGGATATTAAGCTCTGAGCAAATGCCAAGCAGTAATGTATTCATGCCGCTAGTATCTGCGTGGGTTAACTCGGTAATATTGCCAACACCAAGCATCATTTCAACATCAGGATGCTTTTCACGTACATCATGATAACGCACGATGGATTTTGTAAAACCAAAATGTATGGGATCTAAAATTGGGTCGACAATGAAAGGACGATTTTTCGCTTGCATAATCGCAATTGCGCGATCGAGAGAGGCTAAATCTTCATGCGTTTGCGGAATTAAAATGGGCGTTGAACTCACTTCATCCGCAATCCACAGTGTCCCTTCATGCAAACTGAGTAAATAATCCGCGCCCGCTCTGCCACCACGCAGTAAATCGTCAGATTCCAGTGAATCTAAACTAACCAAAAATTTTGCTTCTTTTAATGCGACGATAGCTTCTTCTAAATGCGGAAATGGTGTACTGGGTAGACAGCCTAAATCAATGACATCAGCGCCATTCTGTCGATAATAGCTGGCACGACCAAGAATCTCGTCCACGGATAAATTGGGTGCATCAGTAATTTCAGCAAAGATTTTGAGGCTATAACGTGTTAAATCTGCGATTTGAACTTTTTTGCCAAAGAAAGTCGGTAAATCTTTGACTTCGTCTGTTCCACGTACAACGGGAATTCCCAGTTTTTCAGATAGGGCTTCTATGTCACCTCGGCATCTTCCCGGTAGGATAATTTTGGTTGCACCAAACGTCTCATGTAAGCGTCGTGCAATCATATCTGTTGTCATCAATGCGGCGACTTTTAAACCGAGTTGATGCACTGTGTAAGTAAATTCCGGCTGCATTTTTTCCAAAATACTCCGCAGCTGTTTTTCTGCCAGTGAGCCAGTTAAAAATAAAAGGTGTTCTTTCATGAATCACTAAGTTGATAATATTTCTTTAGGCCAAAGGCTAAGTTTACCAGTGACACTAAAACGGGAACTTCCACGAGTGGACCAATTACACCAGCAAAGGCTTGGCTGCTATTGATACCAAACACGCCAATAGCCACAGCAATGGCCAGTTCAAAATTGTTACCGGTTGCCGTAAATGCAACAGCGATAATTTTGCTGTAATCACGTTCAAAATAGCGTGCAACAAAAAAACTACCTAAAAACATAACCATAAAATAAATCGCCAGTGGCGCGGCAATATGCAGAACGTCGAAAGGTAATTTAACAATTAACGCGCCTTTTAAGCTAAACATCAACACAATCGTGCAGAGTAATGCAATTAAAGTGATTGGTGAGATGCGGGGAATATAGACGGTTTCAAACCATGTTTCACCTTTGAGTTTGATAAGTCCAAAGCGGCTGACCATTCCTGCAAAAAACGGAATGCCCAAATAAATGAGAACGCTTTGCGCGACTTGCGCGATGGTTATCGTAATGTCAAAACTGGCTAATCCTAAAAAAGGAGGAAGCCATGTAATGAAAAAATACGCATAGACACTATAGAGCAACATTTGCAAAACGCTGTTAATGGCTACAAGTCCCGCTGTATATTCACGGCTACCGCCAGCCAGTTCGCTCCAAACAATGACCATGGCAATACACGGTGCAATGCCAATTAAAATTAACCCCGTCATATATTCGGGTTGATCATGGAAAAAAAGTAACGCCAAAGAAAACATGAATATTGGCGCGATAATCCAAATCAAAAACAGGGTTGCACTGAGTAATTTGATATTGGTGAAAACAGTGTGAATTTTACTGTAATCCACTTTTGCTAACGGTGGATACATCATCAATATTAAGCCAATAGCGAGTGGAATATTGGTTGTACCGCTTGAGAGTGAATCAAAAAATACGTTACTTTCTGGCAAAAAATAACCCAAACTCACGCCCGCTAACATAGCTAAAAAAATCCATAGTGTTAAAAAGCGATCTAAGAATCCTAATTTTTTATTTTGTGTGGTCATGGTGTTTATTTTGTTTGTTGGGCGAAAACGAAGAGCATTTCAAGCGCGATCTGTTCACATCTTGCATGGTATGCTGTTTCTTGCATTGGCGTATTATCGGATGCTTTAGGGTCATCGTAGCAGATGCCAATACGTTTATCTGCACCAAAAATAACAGGGCAATTTTGCTCCGCATCAGAGCAGGTCATAATGGCTGCAAAATTCGCGTGTGGATTCACGATGTCATCATAGCGTTTAGAAAAACAAGTGATAGTTTGTTGTTCGCTAAAAATGACATGGTAAACAGGATTGTTTGTATCGGTTGTGGCATTAATATCAAAACCCAGTGAAATCAGCGCCTCAATCGCATTTTTGTTGAAGC
>CAJBJW010000284.1 GCA_903953455.1 uncultured Pseudomonadota bacterium
AAAGCAAAAAGGCGTTTAAGCCAACATGATTACATCATGCCGCCCATACCACCCATTCCGCCCATGCCACCCATATCGTGACCATGCGCGCCTTTTTCATCGCTAGGTGCATCAGCAATCATCACTTCCGTGGTGAGCATTAAACCAGCCACAGATGCTGCATTTTGCAACGCAGTACGCGTCACTTTTGCAGGATCTAAAATCCCCATTTCAATCATGTCGCCATAGTGACCAGTGGCCGCGTTATAACCGAAGTTACCCGTGCCTTTTTGGACTTCGTTGAAAATAACAGAAGGCTCATCACCGGCGTTAGAAACGATTTGACGAAGCGGCTCTTCCATCGCGCGACGTAAAATATTCACGCCCACTGTTTGATCGTGGTTTGCACCTTGGAGGTCTTTAATTGCCGCTAATGCGCGAACTAATGCCGTACCACCACCAGCAACAACGCCTTCTTCAACCGCCGCGCGAGTTGAATGCAACGCGTCTTCAACGCGTGCTTTTTTCTCTTTCATTTCGATTTCAGTTGCCGCGCCAACTTTGATTACCGCAACGCCGCCAGCGAGTTTCGCTAAACGTTCTTGCAATTTTTCTTTGTCGTAATCTGACGTTGCTTCTTCTGCTTGTGCGCGAATTTGTGCAACACGTGCTTTAATTGCATCTTCTGAACCGTAACCATCAATAATGGTGGTGTTGTCTTTGGTGATTTGAACGCGTTTTGCAGTTCCTAATTGTGCAAGTTCCGCTTTTTCAAGGCTTAAGCCAACTTCTTCTGAAATCACTTGACCGTTCGTTAATACCGCAACGTCTTCAAGCATCGCTTTACGACGATCGCCAAAACCGGGTGCTTTAACTGCAGCCACTTTCACGATACCGCGAATGGTGTTAACTACTAATGTTGCAAGCGCTTCGCCTTCAACATCTTCAGCGATAATCAATAATGGACGACCTGATTTTGCTACGCCTTCTAAAATCGGCAATAAATCACGGATGTTTGAGATTTTTTTGTCGTAAATTAAGATGAATGGGTCATCTAATTCAACGCTCATGCTATCTTGTTTATTGATGAAATAAGGTGATAAGTAACCACGGTCAAATTGCATCCCTTCAACCACGTCGAGTGAATTATCAAGACCTGAACCTTCTTCAACAGTGATAACGCCTTCTTTACCCACTTTTTCCATCGCTTCAGCAATGATTTGACCAACCGATTCGTCAGAGTTCGCTGAAATTGTACCCACTTGTGCAATGGCTTTATTATCAGCACATGGCGCAGCAGAAGCGACAATCGCTTCAACGGCTTTCACGCACGCTAAATCAATACCGCGTTTTAAATCCATTGGATTCATGCCCGCAGCAACGGCTTTTAAGCCTTCATTGACGATAGATTGTGCTAATACGGTTGCAGTTGTTGTACCGTCACCGGCTACATCAGACGTTTTTGATGAAACTTCTTTCACCATTTGTGCGCCCATGTTTTCGAATTTATCTTTTAATTCGATTTCTTTTGCAACCGATACACCATCTTTTGTGATGGTAGGTGCGCCAAAGCTTTTATCTAAAATCGCATTACGACCTTTAGGGCCTAATGTGACTTTTACGGCGTTTGCTAAAATATTTACACCACGCGCCATACGAACACGTGCGTCATCACCAAATAATACGTCTTTTGCTGCCATTTTTTGAATACCTGTTTTTAAATTTTAAAAGTGTTATGTCAATGATTTTTTGTGAATAATTACGCCAAAATCGCTAAAATATCGTCTTCACGCATCACGATAACTTCTTCGCCGTCAACTTTGACTTCACTGCCTGAATATTTACCAAATAATACTTTATCGCCAACTTTTACTTGTAGAGCGCGAACAGTGCCATTTTCTAAGGGTTTACCTGTGCCGATGGCTAATACTTCGCCTTGACTTGGTTTTTCAGCTGCACTACCGGGAAGAACAATACCGCCAGCAGTGGTTGTTTCTTCTGCAACACGTTTAACGATAACGCGATCATGTAATGGTTTAATGCTCATATAAAACTCCTAAGAATAGATTAAAATAAAAAAATAAAACGCGCCACTCAAGCTCGAGTGGAAAACAAATAACAACCCATTTACGGTTATACCCAAAAAATATGAATGACAATCAACTTTATCGCTACAGCAGACAAATTATGTTGTCGCAAATTGATATTTCGGGGCAAATAAAATTACTTAATGCAAATGTTCTCATTGTTGGCGCAGGCGGGCTTGGCTCACCGGTAGCGATGTATCTTGCAGCGGCGGGCGTTGGGCATTTAACTATTTATGATAATGACCAAGTTGACCTGTCCAATTTACAACGACAAATTGCACATCACACTCACAATGTAGGGATGGATAAAGTTATTTCAACCCTTGAAACGGTAAAAAATTTAAATCCAGAGATAAATGTTCGCGCTATAAAAGCGAAACTCGAAGGTGAAACACTTGAAAATGAAGTGCAAGTTGCTGATATTGTTTTAGATTGTAGCGATAATTTCACCACGCGATTTTCAATTAATGCGGCTTGCGTAAAATTGAAAAAGCCGCTTGTTTCGGGTGCTGCTATTCGATTTGAAGGTCAAGTCAGCGTATTTAATTCGGGTGAAAATAACAGTCCCTGCTACAACTGTTTATATCAGCAAGAGGGTGAGGAATTGCAAACTTGCTCAACCAATGGCGTGATTGCACCCATTACAGGTATTGTTGGAAGCATTCAAGCCTTGGAAGCGATGAAATTAATTATCGGTATTGGTGAGTCATTGATAGGGCGATTACTGGTGATTGATGGCTTAACGATGGAATTTAATACATTGAAATTACGTCGAAATCCCCATTGTCCAACCTGCGGAAATAGTTGATTTTCCAAAGTCAAAACAGTTCAAATACGGCATGATTCACGCCTGTTTCAATGAAACATTTTTGTTTCATATTTTGTTTCGGTGAAACAAATTTAGATTGGTAAAATTAGTATATTTAATTAAAAAATAACTAAAAATCAATTAGCTAGTTCATCTGGCATCAAATATGCAAAAATACGTGCATATTTTGAAAATAGAGATGAAAAATAAAAATGCCTTTCTTCCCCATTTTAAGTTGGTTAAAAACCTATAGTCGCACGGATTTCAATGGCGATTTATTCGCGGGTGTTATTACGGCAATTCTCCTTGTCCCACAAGGAATCGCATTTGCGCTATTAGCTGGATTACCGCCTCAGTTTGGTTTGTACGCGAGTATTTTGCCCCCATTAATTTACGCCATTTTAGGAACAAGTCGCACGTTATCGGTCGGACCTGTGTCGATTGCGGCCATTATGATTGCCAGTGCATTACAGTTGCCCGAAGTGAGTGCACTTGGAAATCCGCTGCAAAGTGCAGTCATTCTTTCGGCTGAAAGTGGTGCCATTTTGCTTATGATGGCTGTTTTTCGTATGGGGGGGCTGGTGAATTTTATTAGTCACCCTGTTTTGACTGGTTTTACTAGTGGTGCTGCGTTATTGATTATTGGTAGTCAGTTGCCCCAGACCTTAGGAATGAAACCACCTGCTTGCAGCATCGACATTGCCTGTTATCAATCCTATCTACAAGACGCGAATACCGCCACATTAGCCATTAGTGGTGCTGCATTGGCTTTACTGCTATTTTTTGGTAAACCGCTTTCATGGTTATTAAACGTTCTTCGCTTATCGCCTGCGTTAGTGACTGCAATGGGTAAATGTGGCGCCTTAGTGACCGTGGCTTTTACTACATTTGCGGTGGGACATTGGGATTTAGCGTCACATCATGTTGCTGTTGTCGGTGAAATATCAGCTGGCTTGCCGCATATCAGCTTTGATTTTCTAGCGTTAGCTAAATGGAAAGTATTGGCGCCATCAGCAAGTTTTATCGCCTTGATTGCTTACGTTGAAAGTGTGGCCATTGCCAAAGTCGTTGCCAATTTACGCAGTGAAAAAATAGACCCGAATCAAGAACTGATCGCATTAGGATTTGCCAATTTAGCGACGGCAATCTCGGGTGGTATGCCTGTGGCTGGTGGTTTTAGCCGCACTATGGTGAATTTCGCAGCAGGAGCGCGGACGCAAATTGCCATGGTCATTGCTGCTCTGATTCTCGCTATTGCTGTCGTTTTTTTAACGCAGTGGTTTGCTAATATTCCTAAAGCCGCGTTAGCCATCATTATTTTAATGGCGGTCCTTCCTTTGGTGAAGTTCAAAAGTATTTTACATACGTGGGATTACGACCGAGGCGATGGTATTGCAGAACTGGCGACATTAGTGAGTGTGCTGCTTTTAGGGATTGAAGAAGGGATTACGCTTGGCATTTTCTTAACGTTTGCGAGTTATTTACGTAAAGCCAGTCATCCGCATATTGCTGTTGTTGGGCGACTTCCCAACACCAAACATTATCGCAATATAAAGCGTCATAAAGTAGAAACATGGGCGCATTTGTTACTTTTACGTATTGATGAAAACATAACTTTTGCGAATATGAATTTTATTGAAGAATTTATTGAAGCGGAGCTGCGAAAGGCACCAAGTGTAAAACACATTGTGCTTATTTTTACATCAGTGAGTGATATTGATACTACTGCGCTAGAAGCATTAGAACAATTAAATCAAAGTTTGAAAAAAAATGATATCACGTTGAATTTCGCCGAAGTGAAAGGCTTTTTACTCGATAAAGTGCAGAAAAGTGATTTGTTCTTGCATCTCAATGGACAATTATTTTTTGATGCTGAAGATGCTGTTTCAAAATTAAACGTGTTATGAAAATGATTGATCATTTTAAATGGGAAATTGTGATTGCATTAACGATTAAATTTACGCTATTTGGACTCGTGTGGTGGCTGTTTTTCGCAGGATATAAAATAAAAGTAGATGAAGAAAAACTGACGCAAAGACTCTTTGGCTCAGCCACATTAAGCGAGGAAAAAGTAAAATGATTACCACAGAAGTTGTTGATTTATCGCGGATGCAATTTGCCATCACGGCCATGTATCATTTTCTATTTGTGCCACTGACGCTCGGATTGTCGTTTATCTTAGCCATTATGGAATCTGTTTATGTGATGACAGGCAAGCAGATATACAAAGACATGACCCGTTTTTGGGGCAAGCT
>CAJBJW010000285.1 GCA_903953455.1 uncultured Pseudomonadota bacterium
CTGTACAGATGTTTGGCGCCGAATTATCCTATCGCCTTCAGGAAAACCTTGTCTATGAATTATCTCCCATGGTATCTGGTATTCGACCTGATCATCCGATACTACAAGATTTAGAGAAGATGCACGGCTTAGAATTGATCGTTAAAGAGTTGAACAGTTCCTTAAGCCAGTCACACTTAGAAATGAAAACCTATTATTATAAAGTCACACTAGCCATGGTCAAAGGCTTAGAAAAGACCTTAACATTAAGGCCAGGATTAATTTTAGCCGTTAAACGTATTTCTGATTTAATTTGTATCAGCCAATCGGCTGATTATTTTGAATTCATTAATTGCATCAGTCTAATCTGGGACGAATTGCGTTGGTTATCAAAACCAAGGAGTAGAACCTTCACATTATATGATGAAACCATCAACACACTCAAAATCTATAGTAAGACAATTAGTGATTATAGACCTGTACATGCTACCTTAGGTTCATCAGGGATGGGCGTTTTAGTGAAATCGATCCACTCAGCCATTAAAGAGCTCACTCATGACGGTGGCATCGCCGCATTAAACATAGGTAAATATAGTTACTTTGAATTACCAGCTTTTTTAAAACAATATATACCTGGCTTTGCTCTCTCAGACGACCCCCAGCAGATTATATACACCGATGGCAATAGTGCCATTATGAAACCAAAAGGATGGCCTGATAGATTAGTATCTTTGTACATTGACATCCCCTTTGCTAATGTTCACCTAGAAACAAGCGGATACCACTATACCCATATTAATGATTTTATAGAAGAACAACTGATATTAAGAGAAACAATTGCCAAGGCCCCCCCTTTAATCTGTATTTTTGATACCACCGTTGGATATTCAAATGATGTATTTATCAAATGGACCTTAACCCAATTAAAAGAAGCGATTGACCAAGGAAAACTTTATATATTTTTTGTGCATAGTTTAAATAAATTTTGGACTATGGGCTTAGACAAAGGTCATGCAGGATTTTGTCATCAATATGGCCAATTAGACTATTTTCCTCAATTGAAACAGACCATTGAAAACGACCTATTCCAATGGAATGTTGGTGGTCAGTCTCTCTCTGGCTCAACAGTATCGATGATTAAACTCATCATGTCTAACTGTGCTGATATGATTGATACCTATAGCGAATATATAAAAGCTCGTAGTCGTTATGTGTATACAACGGTTTTAAATTCACTGGTAGAATCAAAAACAAATTACATCGTCATTGACGATCCAAATTCTTATCCTTTTATTAAGGGTCAATCTACGCCGCTCATGGAACTAGGCGATATCTCAACTTTTGTGACTATTCGTTTAAATCCTCATTATAATTTGAGGCCCCATTTTATCCAATTATTTTATAAATTTACCGTATTAATATTAAATAATATAGGGATAAACCATCGAGCTGGGTATGGTTTTGCAGAAACCACAGCAACTTTTATCAATGTAAATGATCGTAAAATAATCATACGTATCAGTATTGGATCTGAAGAGCCAAAGGTTCTTGTGGAAAATTTCAATCAATTGAAA
>CAJBJW010000286.1 GCA_903953455.1 uncultured Pseudomonadota bacterium
ATTTATCAAGTAAATTTTTTAAATGTTTCTTTTTGTGAAGCTGTAAACTATATAAATTTTATGGTCAATGTGAAGGCGTCTCATCATAGAATTAAAATACTAATTGATGGTATTTTAAATGAATAAGTTTTTTAAAATTGTACTAGCTATTTGTTTTTGTTGGGCACTCAATTTTTGCTTCGCTGCTTCAAGCGGATCAATTCCTAAAAATATAAATGATACGGGAATTACAACTTGTTCAGATGCAAGCACTAATAACTTGGCTTGTCCTATCAATGATTATCCCAATCAAGATGCTCAATCAGGTCGAGATGTTACAAAAAATAGTATTTATGATGGCCGGTCTGGATTAAGTTTTACCAAAATTAGCGCAAAAGGGTCTGTGCTGAAAGCGTCTGCAACTCGTTGGAATTGTGTCAAAGATAACACCACCAATTTAGTTTGGGAAGTGAAAACCACAAATGGTGATTTACATGACCAACACAATACCTATACTTGGTATGAATCAGATAATAAGAAAAATGGTGGAAGTGCGGGAAAAAAAAATGGTGGCGTCTGTTTTTTGAGTCAATGTGATTCTCAAGCCTATGTTTATGCTGTAAATGCGACTAAGTATTGTGGTTATAAAGATTGGCGCTTACCTACGCTTGAAGAATTGATAAGTATCGCAAGTTTAGAATCCAATAGTCTCAGCATTGACATCTCTTATTTCCCCAATACACAAAATCACTGGTTTTGGTCATCAACACCATTGGCATTCAATAGTGATTATGCATGGGGAGTTGTTTTTAATAGCGGTTTTTCGAGCATGTTCATTAAAAGTGGTAGCGGTTATATTCGCTTAGTACGTGGATAAAAATCCCTCAAATGCGGTACGAATCAAAGTGATGAAAAAGAAATTAATTGCAACTCAATTTTTTGGCTTAATGCTTTATTTACCCTCGTCAGTTTTCGCTACTGAGCAAATTGCCTATTCCTTATTTGGTGAACCCGCCTATCTTTCCACCTGTAATAAATGTCATACGAATGGTAATCCTAATAATTCGAACAATAGTAATGTGATTCCTAAAGTCCAAGAGGCTTTCAATGCTGACAAATTAGGATTGACGGGGCTGAGAAATTTTTTAGTGGTCACATTTCCTGTTTGTTCAAATGGAACGGTTTTAGATTCGGCTAAAAATCGTTGTGTTTCAACGCAAAAGTGCCAAGCAGATAGTATTGTTGCAACGACACCAACAAGTCGCTTTAAGATAAATAATAATGGAACTGTAACGGATACTAAGACGAGCTTAATGTGGAAAAGATGCAGTGAAGGAAAAAGCTGGTCGAATTGTCAACATGGCATCGCATTAATTTTCACATGGCAACAAGCTTTGCAACAAGCTCAATTCGTAAATAACAATGGCGGATTTGCCGGTTTTCATGATTGGCGTGTGCCTAACGTCAAAGAATTAATTTCCATAACTGAAAAACAATGCCTTGAACCTGCTATTAACTTAATGGTATTTCCTAGTACGCCTTCAGCTATGTTTTGGTCATCTTCGCCCAGTGCTTTAGATAGTCATGATGCGTGGGATGTCGGTTTTGGTTATGGCGGTTCTGGTAGTTATTTTAAGGAAGGTAAGGATTACCTTCGGTTAGTGCGTTAATACTAATTGGATTTAATTGCAATTCTTTATAACGTGCGTTTTATGACATAACTTTGTTTTAATAAAAAAGGGCATTTCTCAATGCCCTTTTTTAAACCGAATTACTAAAGAAGCGGTGTTGCACCGCTTCAATGTAAGTTATTTAGTGGCTCATGCCTCCCATACTCGTATCAGCCCCAGGACCAGTTGTCTGAATAGTAAATAATTCAGGTTGAGGTGGCGCATGCAATTTTGCTTCGCCTTTGGGACTATCAGTGAAGCTTTTCGCAAGGGTGTGACATAAATCACAGCCAATCACTTGGCCTTTGATGACTTTTACCGGCGCCCCTTTCGCATTCATTAATGTGCGATCGGTTAATGTTTTCGATAAACGGGTGCCTTTGTGATCTGCGCCATGACAAGCGGCGCA
>CAJBJW010000287.1 GCA_903953455.1 uncultured Pseudomonadota bacterium
ATAATAAAGACGGAACTTATGGTTTTCGTTTTTTCAATGTGAATGGTGAAAAAATTTATGTTACCGTTGATACAAACATTGCGGTTGATGAAGATGGAAATCCTAGTCTTGCTAATCCTATTGGAAACGAACTTTGGGTTTCATTAGCAGAAAAGGCTTACGCACAATTAAATTCACAAGGAAATGTTCTTCTTAGAGGAGGAGATACGGCAGGATTAAATAGTTATCAGGCTGTAGAAGGTGGTAATGCCGAAGCATTAAAACAAATTACAGGCTTGAATTATAGTTACTACTCTGGGGGAAATGAAAATGTGGGAGATCCTTTCTGCTCAGGTACAAAATATTCCAAAGATCCAGCAACTTATAAAAACGAAATAATTAAACTGCTTGAGAATGGTTCAATAGGTTGGCTTGGCTCGGACATTGAAACTACTGGTGCAAATGGAAAAACCGAGCTTGTTGCTGGTCATGCATTTATGATGATGGGATATGATTCTGAAACTGATACTTTTAAAATCAGAAATCCATGGGGGGGTGATGGCACAAGTTATTACAATCCAGAATTTAATTTACCTATCGAAAAGTTTTGGGACAAAACCGACCTTGCATTAACTGATGCTTCGTTAAAAAATGTCGATTATACCTACGAAATAGACTCCTTTTCAGACAATGAGGAAAATGCGGTTGCAGAAGGTGATTCGGTGAATTTCACAGTTTCACGCAGCGACACAGGGACGGTATCTACCTTGTACTATAGTGTTACGCCAATCTCCACAAACACAAACAAAGATGCACTTGATCATCCCACGCTTTCAAAAATAGCCCTTAATTTTTTAAGTGGCACAAAGGACCAAAATTTAAGCATTCCGATATTTACCGATTCCCTCAAAGAAGGTACCGAATCGTTCAACATCGAATTGTATAAATCACTTGATGATAAAGTGCCATTTGCAAAATCTACCAATTTCATTAAAGACGGAAATGTTGATGCAAGTATCTATATCATCACGGGAATAGATAGTGGGAAAGCGATTGCAGAAGGTCAGAAAGCTATTGTAACCATTGAACGTAATAATGCGGTGAGTGAATCAGCGGTTTTCATTAGTACCATCGATGGTACTGCCACAAATGGCGATGATTTTGAAAGTCTGAATAAACTTGAGGTCAAATTTAAAGCTAATCAGAAAGTGGCTACAGTGACCATCGATGTTTATACGGATACCTTGAAAGAAGGTAACGAATCATTTGGGTTGAATTTATACAAATACTATTCAGACTCGATACCTATGGTAAAAAAGAATGTCACCATCACTGATGCAGCAAAAACAAAAGAGTATATTTATGAAATCACTTCTGATGCGCAAAGTGAAGAAAGCGCAAAAAGTGAAGGTTCAATAATCACTTTTACAGTGACACGAAATGGAATTGGAACAGAGTCGACGGTATATTTGAAAAACGGATCAGGGTCAGCTCTTGCAGGGACGGATTTTTTAGATACATACCCTAAATCGCTTACATTTGAACCGAGTAAAGGTTCATTAACGTTTACGATAGAAACGCTAGATGATAATCAGTTTGAATCAACGGAATTGTTAAATATCGAACTTTATACTGAACAAGTTTCTAATAAACCTGCCGCTTCTGCAGGTGCATACGTCAAAAATAGTCCGCTAGAAATTTACAACTACGCTATCACTTCTACCGCAGCGGATAGTAAATCAGCTGCTGAAGAAGGTAAAGACATCATTTTCACGATTACTCGTGATGGCAAGGGTTCCGAGTCTGAAATTTATGTGGATACATTTGATGGATCAGCAGCAGGTGAGAATGATGATTGGTCAAATGACTACGAATCAATATTTGAACAAAAGGTCACTTTTGCACCGGATGAAACCGTTAAAACCGTCAAGGTAAAAACCTATGCCGATTCAAATGTTGATGAAGGTGAAGAAGATTTGAATTTAGGGTATTACCTATACAAAACCGACGTTGAATACACTGATTCTGCTTCTGCTTACATAAAAGACACCATTCCAGATAATTACACTTATGATGTGAGTAGTGGTGAGAATACGTTTAACGAAGGCGATGATATCACTTTTACCATTACACGCAACACTAAAGGTACGCCATCGACAGTGTATTTGTGGACGACCGAAGATACGGCAACTTCAAGTGATTTTGTAGAAATTATTGGTGCGCCACTCACTTTTGCATCAGACGAAACGGTTAAAACCGTCACTGTCAAAACGATAGTTGATAATTTATCTGATGAACCAGTTTATGAATATTTATATTTGGATGTGTATAAATATTTCGATGATGAAAATTCTGCCGCTTATGGTGATGCTTGGATAGC
>CAJBJW010000288.1 GCA_903953455.1 uncultured Pseudomonadota bacterium
AATTTATAATAATGCGGCGCAAATATGGAATCACTCTTTCTACTGGAATAGTTTGACGCCAGCAGGTGGTGATGCCACGCTCAAACCTGGAAAACTATCCGTTTTAATTAATCAAAATTTTCCTGGTGGACTCACTGATCTGAAAACACAATTAGTCGCTGCCGCAACCGCGCATTTTGGGAGTGGCTGGGCGTGGCTTGTTTCTACGCAAGAAGGTAAGCTCAAAATAGTCACCACTAAAAACGCGGATTCGCCACTGCAAACCATTGGTGCAACACCACTTCTCGTTCTTGACGTTTGGGAACACGCTTACTATGTCGATTATGCCAACGTGCGTCCAACTTATTTACAAAATGTAGTGGATAAATTGGTTAACTGGCAATTTGCTGAAAATAATTTACCTGTATAATTAAATCAACTTCACACTGATTTTCATCAACTTAAGTTTGCCTTCTTTTATTTATAGTTTTTGAAGGCAAACTTTTGTTTTAATTTTTTGATAATTGGAAAAAAATGATTTTTTTATCTCACATAGCCAAAACGATAGTCATATTCACTTTGTTGTATTCAAATATGGCTTATAGTGCAGTCAATAAAAAACCAGTTGCTAATGCGGGGATTGATCAAACCGTCTTTTTTTCCAGTAACGTCATACTTTCAGGAACGCTCAGTACTGATATTGACGGCACTATCAAATCGTATAAATGGATACAAACTAGCGGTAAAAAGGTCGCACTGAGCAACGCGACAACAGCAACTGCTTCTTTTACTAGTCCAGCAATTTTATCGACATTCATATTCAAATTAACTGTCAAAGATAATAAAAATGCATCCGCAACTGACACAATCACCATTAAAACGGCTGCTAAGCCTGTGTGCGAATTGCCCTTTGTCTTAGAAAATAATCGTTGCGTCGATAAAACCGTTATTCCACCTAAACCACCAGTCATTACTTGCATTCCCCCCAAAACACTTGAAAACGGCATTTGTATCGATAAGACAATCAAACCTGTTGATAACAGTTGTAAATTACCGCAAGTATTGGAAAATGGCCTTTGTGTGGATAAATCTAGCAAATTGCAATTAAACGATACGGGCATTATGTTCTGTTCGGATGGTGCATTTAATGTGGACAGTTGCAAAATTGCTAACTATCCCAATCAAGATGCTGAGTTCGGACGTGATGTGACGCATAACGATAATGCTGATGGTCATGCTGGCTTTAGTTTTACTAAAATCAGCGCAATAGGTGAATCATTACCACTCAATGCAAAAACATGGTCATGCGTAAAAGACAATATTACAGGTTTAATTTGGGAAGTAAAAACACCAGAAAATGCAAAATTAACATTCCTCTTTAGCGAAACACAAACCGTCACGCAAAGCCAAAATGAGCAAAAATTATGCGGATTAACAAATTGGCGACTGCCTACTATTGAAGAGTTACAAAGTATCGTCAATTACAATGTTCCCTTGCCAAACGCGACTATTGACGTAAATTTCTTCCCTCATTCAACGAACGAAATATATTGGTCGCAAAGTCCTTATACCAAAAATAAAAATGAGATGTGGGTACTGTATTTCAATGATGGCAGTATTTTTGATCAAACAAAAAGCACACGTTCTGCCGTGCGCCTAGTTAGCTCAGCAGCGCCCATCAGTGATAAAAAATATATTATTTCAGATAATGGTCAAGAAGTACTTGATATGCAAACCAATTTAATTTGGCGGCGTTGCGTGGAAGGAATGTTATGGAATGGAAAAACGTGCGTCGATGAAAATGGCTCAGGGCCGTCTTTCTTTATGTTTGAAGAAGCACTGCAACACGCAGCCAAGCAAGCTGCAAACACCAAAAAAGGATGGCGCCTACCTAATGTTAAAGAAATCACGAGCTTGATGGATTACTCACAACCGGACATGGCTATCAATTCAACCATTTTTCCATCTACACCTAACGCACAGTCATGGTCATCATCAAGTTATTCTTCTGATGCGTTTTTTAGTTGGATTGTGCATTTTTACTACGGTAAAGTGTATTTTGATTACACCGAAGATAAGGGAGTTGTTCGACTTGTGAGATGATTTTAACTTCATGCCCCTGCTTTTATTTGATGCTCCCCTACTCGTACGAGTACGCACATTTCAAAGCAAGTCGATTATTGCTCGATCCAAATACGTAACTATTCGCTGATTCGGGTTATCAAGGAAATGTTGGGTATCATCTAAATTCCAGCATTCCTTTCAAAAAGAAAAAAGGACAGCCCCTTACCACAAATGAAAAATCCCATAATAAAGCACTTTCAAAAAAACGTATTTTGATTGAAAACGTTAACCGTCAATGCAAAATATTTCGAATTGTTAAAGATATTCTTGATTACTCATAAAGAACAGCTACTCTAGCAAATAAGGACTATACTGCGATCATAAGTATTGGCGTGAGGATAAGGACATGAAAAACCGAGTATAATGTCAAAAAGGCTATAGTCTAATCGAGTTCATGAAAGATTATGGAACAGAAAATCAATGTCGAAAAGCGTTGTTTTTGTGGCGTTGGCCACAAGGAT
>CAJBJW010000289.1 GCA_903953455.1 uncultured Pseudomonadota bacterium
TCCATTCGTGCATTTGCCCTAGAAAATCTTCTTGTGCCTTGTATGTTGTGAAAAGTGCTGTAATAATGGGGCAATTAAAGTACAGATACGGGTTTAATTTTATGTTTGAAGTGGGTTTTTCAGAATTGGTGATGGTAGGACTCGTTAGTTTACTTGTTATCGGACCTGAACGGTTGCCTAAGGTGGCGAGAGTAGTGGGTTTTTGGATTGGTAAGATGCAGCAGATGGTGACGAGTGTTAAACTTGAAATTAGCCAAGAATTGCATGCGGAAGAAATTCGCCAACTATTGAAAGAAAATGAAACCATGTATCAACTAGACGATAAAATTGCAGAAAAGACGCTTTCAGATGCGGCGACACATTCCACGTCACCGGCAATATCTAAAACACCACAATCTCATGAATAACAGCTCTTCTCATACGGCTGATTTGCCGTTCATTTCACATTTAATTGAGTTACGCAATCGCTTGATGCGTATTGTTATTTTTATTGCGTGTATTGCTCTTCCTCTTTCGATTTATGCAAACGAAATTTATGCACTTTTAGCGCAGCCATTAATGGCGCATTTGCCGCAAAATAGCACGATGATCGCTACAAATGTTACGTCACCCTTTATGACGCCGTTTAAATTGTCGCTGGTGACGGCCGTTTTCATTTCGATGCCTTTTGTCCTTTACCAATTTTGGGGATTTCTAGCGCCTGCACTTTATCGCAATGAACAGCGCACTATTTTTCCATTGCTCGTTGCAAGTACGATTTTATTTTACTGTGGTGTGGCGTTTGCCTATTTTGTTGTTGCGCCTTTAGTGCTTGCTTTTTTTAGTGCCGCTGCACCTACGGGTGTTACGGTAATGACAGACATTGAAGCCTACTTGGATTTTGTGTTGACCTTGTTTTTTGCGTTTGGACTGTGTTTTGAAGTACCTATTTTTACAATTGTAGCTGTCTGGTCAGGTTTTACAACAATTGAAAGTTTAGTTGATAAACGTCCTTATGTGATTGTTGGTGCTTTTATTGTTGGAATGTTTTTAACGCCACCGGATGTCCTTTCTCAAACACTGCTCGCTGTCCCTATGTGGTTGTTGTTTGAGGTAGGATTATTGTTTGCACGACTCAAAATAAAGCATTCCCCTGATGATAGTCTTGGTGATAGTGCGAACGTCATTGTTGCGCCGTTAAATACGAATAAACGCCGTCGAAAATCCAAGAAGTAAATTAGTCAATTAGGTTGTATTATGAAGAAGATGATGTTTTTACTTGCTTGTTATCTTGTGATTGCAGGATGTGGTGAAAAAGAAAAGGCAGAGCCCATTGAACGTGTCACGGTGATGATTGAAAAAAGAGATAACCTTGCTTATGTGAAAGGTGAAGATTTGCCCTTTACTGGGTTGTTTGAGGGGTATTATCGAACGGGCTATAAAAAGGCTGAAATTCATTTTAAAAATGGTAAGCAAGAGGGAACTGCAAAACTTTGGCATGATAACGGGCAGTTGAGTAACGAAGCAAATTTTAGAAATGGCAAACTAGACGGCTTATCGACAGAATGGCTTAGAAATGGCAACAAAAGTAAAGAACGTTTTTTTAATGATGGTAAATTAATTGCCACGATGGAATAAACGATAAAAATGAATGATTTTATTGAGCTAAACATTGCTGTTTTAACGGTTTCAGATACGCGAAATGATACAAATGATATCTCTGGCGATACGCTAGTTGAGAGAATTCTACAAGCAGGGCATAAGGTAATAGAAAAAAAAATCGTGGCTGATAATATATATATGATTCGGGCGGTTGTTTCGCAGTGGATTGTAGAAGAACAAATTAACGTCATTGTTACAACAGGTGGAACGGGGGTAACTGGGCGAGATGGCACACCCGAAGCGATTGCCCCACTTTTAGATAAAGTACTGGATGGTTTTGGTGAAATATTTCGCTGGCTTTCCTATGCGGATATACAGACGTCAACTATTCAGTCGCGCGCTATTTCGGGTGTTGCAAATGGCACCTACATTTTTTGTTTACCTGGATCCTCAAGTGCGTGTCGTATGGCTTGGGATTCTTTGATACAAGCACAACTTGATTCACGCACACGTCCGTGTAATTTGGTTCAACTTATGCCTCGGCTTTTGGAAAAATAATTATGCCTTCAGTTTTTTTATTTCTCGGTACAACTTTTGCGTTTTTGGGTGTTGTCTTTGGTGCTTTTGGTGCTCATCTCCTTAAAACAATGATTACGCCCGAACTCCTTGCTGTTTATCAAACGGGGGTAACATATCAAATGTGGCATGCTTTTGGATTGATTGCTATTGCGCTTATGCAGCAATATGATCCACAATCTTTGTTACTTAAGTGGTCAGGTTCGTTGATGTTTTTAGGTATTGTTTTGTTTTCAGGAAGTTTGTATTTGCTTGCTGTACTTGATGTGCCTGAGTTAGGTAAAATTACCCCTATTGGCGGTGTCAGTTTTTTAATTTCATGGTCATTATTGGTGATTTTTTCAGGAAAAAAACAGACACGTCAACGCTATAAATCATCGCGGTATTAAAATTTAGGACGATAAATATGGAACTCGATACATTAACCAATCAAGTTATTGCGTTAGCAGGTATTGCACAATCAGTTGCATTAGTGCATGAATTGGCGACAACAGGTAAAGTTGATTCAAAAGGGCTTGAAACGGCGGTGATTTGCTTGCTCAAAACCGAATCGGATAATGTCCTCGATATTTATGGCAATGATTTGGCGAATCTTAAAATAGGGCTTAACCATTTAAAAAGTCAATTAACAGGTTATGAAATCGCTTATCCAGATCAAGCGCGTTACGCGGCATCGCTCGTTTTTTTAGAGCAGCAATTGAGGGAAACTCCGTCAATGCTAAAAACCATTTCAGTTGGGCTTGATCGTGCTAAATCACAAACTGAACATTTTAGTTTAACGCATGAAAATGTGTTGGCAAATTTGGGTAACTTGTATTTACAGACGGTAAGTAAATTTCAGCCGCGTATTATGATTAACGGTGTGCCAGATCATTTATCGCGACCTGAAGTGGCGGATAAAATTCGAACTTGTCTACTTGCGGGTATTCGCAGTGCGATGCTCTGGAAGCAATGCGGTGGTAGACGTTGGAAGTTTTTATTATTTCGTAAAAAAACGGTGGTAGAGGTTGAGCGTTTACTGCAACAATTGTAAATGTCGCTTACGACATTTTGTATGACTACAATTAAAAAGCAATTAGATAATGCGTCTGATATTTTAGCGAATCATTCATTGTCACCGCGTCTTGATGCAGAAGTTTTGTTGGCATTTGTTTTAGGTAAAAATCGTAGTTATTTGCGTGCTTGGGATGATAAACAGCTTGAAGTCAAATCACTAGAGCCATTTGTAGAGTTAGTTGAAAAACGATCTGTAGGTGTGCCTGTTGCCTATTTGACGGGGCAACGTGAGTTTTGGTCGCGGGACTTTAAAGTATCGCCAGCAGTGTTGATTCCAAGGCCTGAAACGGAGTTATTAATTGAGTTGTGCCTAGAGAGTCTTTCTAGTAGACAAAAATATGCTGTGTTAGACTTGGGAACTGGTTCAGGTGCCATTGCCGTTACATTGGCTGCTGAGCGTCCACTAGTTGAAATGACAGCGGTGGATAAAAGTGTCGATGCGCTTGAGATAGCGAAAGAAAACGCGCTTCGATATAATTGCCAACATATTGAATTTGTATTGAGTGATTGGTTATCTGCGTTGTCTACCGATGCGACATTTGATTTCATTTTGAGTAATCCTCCGTATATTGCACAAGATGATGTACATTTATCACAAGGCGATGTGCGTTTTGAGCCAATGTCTGCTTTAGTTGCTGAAGATAAAGGGCTTGGTGATATTAAACGAATTGCGAATGATGCAAAAAAACATTTACGTCCAGGTGGGCAGTTATGGTTTGAGCATGGGTATAATCAAGCGCGAGAAACACAAGAAATTTTAAAAGAGTTGAATTATAAAGATGTAAAAACCTATTTTGACTTATCGGGTCAACCGCGGGTGACAATGGGCTTTATTTGAATAATTAAGCATAAAAAAACGCCCGTTTAGTCATCTAAACGGGCGTTTTTTGCTTTATGGATTAAACGTTACTTTGATTTTGCTTTATTACGTTCTGCAACTTCTTTAATGACTTCTTCAGAAACGTTTTTAGGGCAAGGCAAGTAATGTGAGAATTCCATTGAGAACTGGCCACGACCTGACGTCATGGTACGTAAATCGCCAATGTATCCAAACATTTCGCTCAAAGGCACTTCAGATTTAATACGAACACCTGTTGCACCCGCGTCTTGTGATTTAATCATCCCACGACGACGATTTAAGTCACCAATAACGTCACCAACATGATCAGATGGTGTGAACGTATCAACTGCCATAATCGGTTCAATTAATTGTGGTGATGCTTTAGGAATTGATTGACGGAAAGCGGCTTTCGCAGCAATCTCAAACGCAATAGCTGATGAGTCAACTGCGTGGAAACCACCGTCAGTTAAGTTTACTTTGAAATCAAGGCAAGGGAATCCGGCAAGTACACCTTTATCAAGCATTGATTTAAAGCCTTTTTCAACAGCAGGGAAGTATTCGCGCGGTACATTACCACCCGTAACAGTTGATTCAAATACGAAACCTGAACCAGGCTCACCTGGGGTGATGATGTAGTTGATTTTACCGTATTGACCTGAACCACCTGATTGTTTTTTGTGAGTGTATTCGTCTTCTACTTCGCGTGTAATGGTTTCGCGGTAGGCAACTTGTGGTTTACCTACGATAACGTCAACACCATGAGTACGACGTAAAATGTCCACTTTGATATCTAAGTGTAATTCGCCCATTCCTTTCAAAATTGTTTCGCCGCTGTCTTCGTCGGTTTCAACGTGGAATGAGGGATCTTCTTGAATCATTTTACCTAGTGCAACGCCCATTTTTTCAGAGGCGCTTTTATCTTTTGGCGAAATAGCTAGCGAGATAACGGGTTCTGGGAACACCATAGGCTCTAATGTTGCTGGAAATTTTGGATCGCACAAAGTGTGACCAGTTTGCACGTTTTTCATACCTAAAACTGCAACGATATCACCAGCTTGTGCAGATTCTAATTCAATACGTGAATCAGCATGCATTTCAACAATACGACCAATACGTTCTGTTTTACCAGTAAACGTATTTAAAACTGCGGTACCTTTTTCTAATTTTCCTGAGTAAATACGCAAGAAAGTCAAGGCACCAAAACGATCATCCATAATTTTGAATGCAAGTGCTCTCAAAGGTTTTTCTGCGTCGACAATAGCAAAAGTTCCTGTCGCATTGCCATCTAAATCGACTTCTGGTTGTGGATTAACGTCAGTTGGGCAAGGTAAGTAGTCAATTACACCGTCTAATACTAGCTGAACACCTTTGTTTTTGAATGACGAACCGCAGAAAGTAGGGAAGAAATCCATATTTACGGTGCCTTTACGGATACAACGTTTCAATGTATCAATATCAGGTGAAATTTCGTCATCTAAGTATTTTTCATACACATCATCGTCTTGATCAACAACATCTTCAACTAATTTTTGACGCCATTCTTCCGCTTTTGCTTGCATATCAGCTGGAATTTCTTCGATGGTGTATTTCAATGGATCGCCAGATTCATCCCAAACCCACGCTTTCATTGTGAGTAAGTCAACAACACCTACAAATTGGTCTTCTGTACCAATTGGTAATGTCATAACAACTGGTTTTGCCGCTAACACGTCTTCAACTTGTTTAACCACGCGATAAAAATCAGCACCGATACGATCTAATTTGTTGACGTAAATCACACGAGAAACTTTTGAATCGTTCGCGTAACGCCAATTAGTTTCTGATTGAGGCTCAACACCGCCTGACCCACAGAATACACCAACACCACCGTCTAATACTTTTAATGAACGGTAAACTTCGATTGTGAAGTCAACGTGACCTGGTGTGTCGATGATGTTAAAACGGTGATCTTTCCAAAAACAGGTAGTTGCCGCAGATTGGATAGTAATACCGCGTTCTTGCTCTTGTTCCATAAAATCGGTGGTTGCAGCACCATCGTGAACTTCGCCGATTTTGTGAATTTTACCGGTTAATTTCAAAATACGTTCGGTCGTGGTGGTTTTACCCGCGTCAACGTGAGCGAAAATACCGATGTTTCTATAAAGGGATAAATCTGTCATGTGTTTACTTACTCTAAAGGAGATGAAAAGACTAGTTGAAAGTTCACTATTTTAACCTAAAAATAGTCAAATAAGATAAAAAACCGTTAACTAGTTGAAAAAATTTAGGGTGTCAAGTGAGAAATTGTCCATTGAATACATTAAATTTCCTTAATATTTCGAAATGAAATTGAATGTCTCGGTTGCAGAAGTAATTGCTTGTCACGCAATGTCAAACATGAAATTTAATTCTTCGTGTGTAATGACGTAAGGTGGCTGAAATAAATCACATTGCCTAGTGGGCGCAGTAACACGCCTTTTTTTCATGCGTATTGGTATACATAAATCGTTTTGATAACTCGGCCATTTTTGCCGCCAAACATGTGTTGTTTTCTAAAACGTTTTGCGTTTAAAAAAATAGTGAGTGTTGCTAAAGCAGTTCGGCAGACTAACGCATTGCCTGTATAGCGATGTGTATGTAGGAACGCTTTTTGGCTAGTGTAATTATCATAAAATGCATCGTAGATTTTATCGGTGGTAAGCACTGCAGAAAGTGGCAGATAACCGCAAGTAAGTCCTTTTGATAGGGATAAAAAATCAGGTGAAATCGCGCCTTGTTCGCAATATTTATCGCAGGCTTCGCGTATTAAAGTTAAATAAATGGGATCGTACATGCGCATACTGCCCGCGCAAACATCTTCAGTATGTTGCTTTAGAATTATTTCTAAATGTGCAAATTGACGCGTTGAATAATCTGCCCAAGTTTCGTTTTCTTCTCGAAAATAACAATCTGGGCTAGGCGCTTTAATGACTTCCATAAGAAGTGGGGCATAAATTTTTATATAGTTCTACGTTACCAACTGCAAGTGCTGCTAGTGTTTGACCATGATAACTGTTTTCGAGGGTAATAAATTTTGTTTTACGATGCAGTCCATGATTCTGCTAGCTATAAAAGCTCATTTTTAGCGCAGCTTCCACCGCAGAGGAGTCGTTATCAGCATAAAAACAACGTGATAATCCGGCGGGCGTTAAATTGACTGATTTTTTAACATAATCAATGGTCGTTTCATGAATAACCCCCTGAAAAAATAACATGTTCTAGTGTATCTAATTGAATTTTTAATGCGGCATTGATATCAGGATTGGCATGTCCAAATAAATTTACCCACTAAGTCCTAATGGCATCTAAATAACGATTCCCCTCAAAATCTTTAAGCCACACGCCTTAGCGGATTTGAGGGGGATTAGCGGGAAACTTTCATGGTTGTGCATTTGCGTACAAGGATGACAAAGTACGTTCAAATCACGTTGTGATAAAATTGTACCTGATTACCCATAAACCTCAGCCATCTTAAGCAACCGCATGGGCATTGGAGGAGTTTGCAGTGCAACATAACATAGGCGAGGCAACATATCCTCAAGAACAAAACGCCGA
>CAJBJW010000290.1 GCA_903953455.1 uncultured Pseudomonadota bacterium
GCCTAAAAAGCCTGTAATCACAATTACGGGAATTTGTTGCACTGGGTTAACGCTCATTTAATACCTCGTAAGGTTTACCGCAAGCATGCGTGGTAAAACGTTCTTCAATCACATTGTATTGCACTAACATGTCAAAAACGTGTCCCCCTTTTAAACGAATGAGCATTTTTATTGCACTCTGCAACTGTCGAGCGCTTCTTGAATATCTTGTTTGAGCAAATTGCGCCCAATAAACACCAATACCGATTCACGCGGCTCATCAGCGCCCCAGTTTGCGCCAAGCGTTTCTGTTAATATCATATGAACGCCTTGATAAATCAGCTTTTGTTCGCAACCTGAGATATGTAAAATTCCTTTATAGCGTAGCAAGTCATTACCGTAGTGCTTAATCATCACATCAATAAACGCGATCATTTTTACTGCGTTAAATGGGATGGTACTACGATAAACAAAAGAGGTAATGCCCTCATCATGTTCATGACTCACATCATCCAGAAAATCCGGCTCAATATCTAAAATAGCGCTCAAATTAAAGCCTCTAATATCAAGGATTTCATCAATTGCTGTGTTGCCAAAATGCACATGACTAATCGGTGCTCGCGCATTTATTTTGCGTAATTTATGTTGCAATACATCGAGTTCTTCTAATGTCATTAAATCAGTTTTTGAGACTAATAATCGGTCAGCAAATCCTACCTGCTCCTCTGCTTCATGACAGTTTTCAAGTTGCAATAAAGCATGTTTTGCATCAACAACGGTAATAATGGCATCCAATAAATATTTTTCTGCTATCGTTTCGTCCACAAAAAACGTCTGCGCGACAGGCGCTGGGTCCGCTAATCCTGTTGTTTCAATAATGACACGATCAAAATAAAAGTCGCCATGTTCACGTTTTTGAGCCAATTCACCTAAAATGCGCACTAAATCACCGCGTACAGTGCAACAAATACACCCATTGTTCATTTCAATAATTTGCTCATCACCTTGAAAAAGCAACTCATTGTCAATACCCGCCTCACCAAATTCATTTTCAATGACCGCAATGCGCTGACCGTGTTCTTCAGATAAAATTCGATTCAATAAAGTGGTTTTTCCCGCTCCCAAAAATCCAGTTAAAATCGTCACCGGAATACGCGAAAAATAGTTTTCATCTAGCATAAAAAATCCTTGTTAAAAAATTAAGCAAAATCCAACGTAAGCAATAATCGACGTGGTGCATTTTCTGGTAACTTAGGTGATCGGTGCACCGCGCCATGTAATTCGTTCCCTTCCCATTTCGATCCTTTAAAGAGTCCTATTGCATAAGTGGGCATAGTTGAAATCACCGCCAAATCAGCGACAATTAAGCCCGATACTTCATCACTTAATCCATCACTTCCACTACCCAATTTACGCCTATCGACAAACACATCCTCCAACCACTGCGTTCCAATACCACCGTAAGTCGAAATTAATCGGCATGGTACATGGTCAACATGAAATTTAGGACACATCGCTTTATCAATGACACTCAAACGCAAGCCCACATGCTCAAGTTCAAACAAATGACTAAAAACATCGATCAAATGTGCAACATCAGCGCAAAAATCGTCATACCCCTCAAAATGCAGATATGACGGCAACAGTGTGTTGATATCCAATGTGGCAATCGACATAATTTGCGTCAGACTGATGTCTTGCTCAACTGCCAGTAACTGCGCAATAAACGCCTCTACTGAAGCTGACATTTCACGCGAAACAATACACATATTGACATCGGATTGATAAATTTTCGTCAGTGCACTCAGTTCATTAGAAAGTACGGCATGTGAATAAGACTGTAACGCAACATTAATAGCAGGAATTTCAAGCATAAAAAAATCACTCAAGTTGAAGAAACTGTTCAAAGACAATAATGGACTGCATAAACATAATGCCTGAGGCAAAAATGGTTGTTTGACCAAATAAATTGAGGAGCGTTGAATGTTGATGCAGTGCTGGAATCATGTCAGTGGCGGCAATGTAAATAAATCCACCAGCGGCAATTGGCAATAAAAACACCAGTGAAGACTCCGCAACTTGACTGAGTATTAACGTAAATAGAGCGCCTACTACCACCGTCAACGAGCAATAAAAATTATAGATAACGGCTTTTTTAGGCGAAAAACCGCCATAAATTAACGCGCCCACATCACCAATTTCTTGCGGAATTTCATGTGCAATAATCGCAAAAGCGGTCGTTACGCCCAGAATAGGGTCTGTTAAAAAGCTCCCAGCAATTAACACCCCATCCACAAAATTATGAAGCGCATCACCCACTAAATTCATTTTTGCCATGGGTTGAATCGCATTGATATCTATCTCGCTAAAATCCACTTGATGGTCATGTCGCCAGCGCACAATTTTTTCCAAGACAAAGAAAACAAAAACTCCCATTAAGGTCATCAAACAAACCCTTGAAACCGAACCTTGCCGTTCAACCGCATCAGGAATCAAATGAATAAACGCATCACCTAATAAAACACCAACCGCCAACGCCACTAAATAAGGGACAATTTTTTGTAATTTAGCAGGCTCAATCCACAGCACAAACAAGCCGCTTAATGAACTAAAACTCACCAGAAGACTTGCGCCAATAACGCTCAAAGTGATGTCTGATATCGCGCTCACAGCGATACCTCAAACAAATTGGGGGCGATAGCCATTGTTTTGTTTGATGAAGAATAAACAAAATGTGCAAATGAATGCGATAGCCAACTCACCAATCCGTAACTCATTAATCCGCAAACAATAAGCAACAATACTCGTTCTAAAACGGTCACTGTCTTCATGCGACTTCACCCTTTTCCATGTCATCGCTCATCCAAATGGGAAATTCGTCTTTATAGTCACGCCACACGTCTTTGCCAGCTAACCATTCATCATCGGTTAATAAACAAGCGTTTAATTCTGATAGGGCTTTTTGTTCATCTATATGTTGCCCAATAAAGACAAGTTCCTGTTTACCTTCACCAAACGATGTTTGCCAACGTCCAGCGCAACCATATTGCATCGTGCCACCTGCTTGCGACCATGAACCCGCCCATTCCAGGCGTGTTGCCAACCAAAAAAAGCCTTTAGATCTCAACAAAGTGCCGTTATCCCATTCATCACGATGCAAATAATCATAAAAACGCGCTGTATGAAAAGGTCGAGAGGCTTGGTAAACAAAACTGCTAATGCCGTATTCTTGTGTTTCTGGTTTGTGTGTACCACGTAATTCTTGCAACCAACCCGGCGCTTGCTGAGCTTGCTCAAAATCAAATTTTTGCGTATTTAAAATTTTTTCCAATGGGACATGCCCCATTGTCATGGGAATGATATCTGCATTAGGATTTAAATTTTTCAACATCGCTGTTAAATTTTCACGCTCGTCGTGGCTAATTAAATCAATTTTAGAGATTAAAATAACGTTGCAAAACTCGATTTGTTCAACCAATAAATCTGAAATATTACGTTCATCTTCTTCATTCACCTGCGCGTCAATGTCTTTGAGAAACGGTGATTCAAGATAATTGGGCAAAAAATTGACCGCGTCAACAACCGTCACCAGCGTGTCTAAACGCGCAATATCTGATAAACTCACGCCATGTTCATCTCGAAACGTGAACGTTTCTGCAACCGGAAGTGGCTCTGCAATGCCTGTTGATTCGATTAACAAGTAATCAA
>CAJBJW010000291.1 GCA_903953455.1 uncultured Pseudomonadota bacterium
CATGACGCAGCAACTAGGCGGCAGCGTTGAAACATCAAATCATCGTGAATTTGGTTACGCACAAATTCGCGCACGCGGCCATTCAACATTGTTAAACGGCATTGAAGATCATTTATCTTCAGAAGGTTTTGGTTTGCTTGACGTTTGGATGTCACACGGAGATCGTGTTGTCACTTTACCTGAAGGTTTCAAACTCATCGCAAGTTCAGAAGGCGCTCCCATTGCTGGGATGGCTAATGAAGATAAACATTTTTATGCGCTTCAATTTCACCCAGAAGTAACACATACAAAACAAGGTGGTCGAATTCTGTCGCGCTTTGTACTAGATATTTGTCATTGCGCTGCACTTTGGAATTCAAACAATATTATCGAAGATAGTATTCAATCTGTACGTGAAAAAGTCGGTAGTGATGATGTTATTTTAGGACTATCTGGTGGAGTTGATTCGTCCGTTGTTGCCGCTTTATTACACATAGCTATTGGCACGCAACTCACTTGCGTTTTCGTTGACACGGGACTTTTGCGCCTAAACGAAGGCGATCAAGTGATGGCTATTTTTGCACAGCATTTAGGTGTAAAAGTGATTCGCGTTGATGCAGAGGCGCGTTATTTAGACGCTTTATCAGGTATAAATGATCCAGAGCAAAAACGTAAAATTATTGGTAACTTATTCATTGAAATTTTTGATGAACAAGCGGCTAAATTAAGTAATGCAAAATGGCTTGCTCAAGGGACAATTTACCCAGATGTCATTGAATCTGCTGGCGCGAAAAGTGGTAAAGCACATTTGATTAAATCACATCACAATGTGGGTGGTTTACCTGAAAATATGACCTTGAAATTAGTTGAACCATTGCGAGAATTATTTAAAGATGAAGTGCGCAAACTTGGTGTTGAACTTGGTTTGCCTGCTGATATGGTATATCGCCACCCCTTCCCCGGTCCTGGACTTGGTGTACGCATTTTAGGTGAGGTCAAAAAAGAGTTTGCCGATTTGCTACGTCAGGCGGATGCCATTTTTATCGAAGAGCTTTATCGCCATGATTTATACGATAAAGTCAGTCAAGCTTTCGCTGTATTTTTGCCTGTTAAATCAGTTGGTGTCATGGGTGATGGTCGGCGCTATGATTACGTTATCGCCATTCGCGCTGTTGAAACAATTGATTTTATGACGGCACGTTGGGCGCATTTACCTTACGACTTTTTGGATTTAATTTCACGGCGAATCATTAACGAAGTATCTGGAATTTCACGCGTGACTTATGACATTTCTGGAAAACCACCTGCTACTATTGAGTGGGAATAACAGGTTTTTATAATTCCTAAACTTTTCAAGCACTTGCTTTTCACCACTCAAATCGTCTGGTAAATGCAAGTGCTTGATTTTGCAACACCCCACTCGCCCAAGTTACACAAAAACTTACACAAACGTGCACCTACTCAAAATCGTAAGTCACATTGCCAAAAAAGATGACAAACTGCCCAACTTGACTGTAAGCTAAAGCCTCGCGTTCTCTGCTCTACACCCAATTTAATAAATCCCATTGTCCTTGTTTCACGTTGACTTTACAGTTGCAC
>CAJBJW010000292.1 GCA_903953455.1 uncultured Pseudomonadota bacterium
ACCCCCCAACCTCAGACGTCAGCGCACGTTGTGCGATGCTAATGGGAAAAGTTGCGCAAAATCATCCCGAATATGCACAAGCACTTGAGCGCACCATTGACTATTTACGAACCGAACAAGAACCTAACGGCTCATGGTTTGGGCGTTGGGGAACAAATTATGTCTATGGCACATGGTCTGTATTACTTGCCCTTGAGCAAACCAATTTACCTAAGACAGATGATATGTACACCAAAGCGGCAACATGGCTAAAAAGCGTTCAACGCGCTGATGGCGGTTGGGGTGAAGATAATTACAGCTATCACGACACCAGTTTTAGTGCGAAATATCACTTTAGCACCGCATTTCAAACGGCATGGGCAGTACTCGCATTATGTGCGGCAGGCGAAGCACATAGCGCGGAAACTAAGGCAGGAATTGACTTTATTTTGCGTACCCAAAAGGCAGATGGTGTATGGAATGATAAATGTTTCACTGCACCAGGATTTCCAAAAGTGTTCTATTTGAAATATCATGGTTACGATAAATTTTTCCCTTTGTGGGCACTTGCTCGCTATCGTAATGAATTGGATAAAAAGTGATAACAGGAATTATTGTTGCCCTCGCTGAAGAGCTTAGTACACTAAAAACATTGCCGGATGCCCTTTGGGAACGCAGTATGCGCCGTGGTAAATTTATTTTCTTAACTGACGAAGTTATGTTGATTTACTCTGGCGCAGGGGCACATAATGCACGAAAAGCGGCTGAACTAGCTATAAATAAAGGCGCAACTCAACTTATTAGTTGGGGTTGTGCTGGTGCGTTAAGTCATGAACTTAAAATGGGCGATTTAGTGTTGGCAGATAGCTTACTTGACAGTGATGGAACACTAACGCCCGTCAACGCGACTTGGCATCAATACGCAAAAAATATTTTAGGTTCAAGCGTTGCCGTTTATAAAGGCGCATTACTTAACAGTAAAGATGTCATTTCAACTGCGCAAGAAAAACAAGCTATCTTTGAAAAAACAGGCGCTCTTGCCATCGACATGGAAAGTCATGCTATTGCCCAAGTTGCTCAACACTACGCGCTACCGTTTATCGCAATACGCGCCATTGCTGATCCATCAACAATGGATTTACCTGTCGCTATTTCTCGCGCATTAAATGATGAAGGTGAAATTGAAATTTCCAAAATCATTTTCTCTCTCGCACGAAATCCAAAGGAAATTCCACATTTAATTCAAATTGGGCAATATTTCCATATAGCGAAACAAAAATTATCCACTGTTGCAGAGCAATTACCCCAAATCATTGCGTTTCAGTCTGCGTCTGACTGATATAATTGTCAGCAGTCGTTTTCCCTTTTGATTGCCTTTTATACCTAATGAAGCATACCACGCCTTTTTTTTCGCGCCTAAAATTTTGGTGCGGCCAACAAATTGTTACTTTTCCATGGCTTGTTGTGACATTTGCACTATTGCTTTGCATAGGCACCAGTTACTACGTTTATGAACATTTAGCTGTGAACACCAACACCGCTGAAATGCTATCGCCCGATTTGCCCTTTCAGAAAAACCAACGTCATATAGACGAAGCTTTTCCCCAAGATGCTTACACAACGCTATTTGTCATTGATGCAAATTCACCCGAAGAAGCCTCTCAAAGTGCAACACAATTAGTGAATTTACTGCATGAAAAACAAGATCGCTTCTCATCTGCTTATATTCCAACCGATAACGATTTTTTTCGTAAGCAAGCATTACTTTATTTAGAAACACCCGATTTAAATACCGTTGCGCAGCAACTCATAAACGCTCAACCTTTTATTGGACATTTAGCGCAAAATTATTCACTTGACGGTTTGTTTGACATCATTGGGCAAGCGTTAAGCGAAAAACAACAAGCGCTGCCCATGGATTTAAATCCTCTGTTACTTGCTGTTGACAACACCATCAACGCGCAACTGGATAACAAAAATCAAGCGTTGTCTTGGCAATCACTCCTTGCCAACAATAAACTCAGTGATGATGCAAAACGCCTACTGATTGTCGCTAAACCGATTGTGCATTTTGATGAAATGTTGCCTGTCGATGCCGCGCAAGCCGCCGCGCATGAAATTGCAAACAAAGTGATGCAAGATAATGCAAATGTACGTGTTCGCATCACAGGTGAAAGTGCACTTGAACATGAAGAACTCGAAAGCGTGACAAATGGCGCGACACTAGCTGGTATCTCCTCTCTGATTCTAGTGTTTGTCGTACAATGGATTGGTTTCCATTCGCTGCGTTTGCTCGTCATTACGTATATTGTATTAATCATGGGGTTGATTTTGACTGCTGGTTTTGCAACCATTACCGTCGGTCACTTAAATGTGATTTCCATTGCCTTTGCCACGCTCTACATCGGTCTTGGTGTCGATTACGCAGTGCATATTTGTTTGTATTATCGTGAACGTAAAACCCGCGGTTATAGTAATCTTGAAGCCATTCATCACAGCATAAGTGGCGTTGGATCATCTTTGTTTTTATGTGCATTAACAACAGCATTGGGATTTTTAGCGTTTATTCCTACCGATTATGCGGGCGTTTCGGAATTGGGCATTATTTCGGGTGGTGGTATTTTTATTGGGTTGATTATTTCACTCACCGTCCTGCCTGCGCTTTTCTGCATTTTGCCGGTGAATAATCCAAAGCCTATTAAATCGGCTTTTGCTCCACAATTTATCGTAACGTTCCCGTTTCACTATTCAAAGCACATTCGCGTTGTATCCATTCTATTGGCTATTGGCTCATGCGCTGTCTTAACCAATTTAACCTTTGATGCAAACCCCATTAATTTGCGTGACCCAAATAGTGAATCTGTTTCAACGATTAAAGAATTGCTAAAATCTAAAAATGAATCACCTTTTGCCGTATCAGGTTTAGCAACTAATTTGGATGATGCAAAAGCCTTAGCCGCAAAAATGAAAACATTGCCAGCCGTAAATGAAGCTATCACATTAGAAAGTTTTGTGGCTGAAAATCAAGAAGAAAAACTCGCCATTATTGACGATTTGAACTTAATGTTGGGAAATCAACTTGAGAATTTCAATGTCGCTTTACCAGAAAATCATCAGCAACATGACGCACTGATTAAGTTCAATGAAAAACTGAAAAGTGCCATTGAATCTAAAACACAAAATGCACCAATCGAAACACTTGAAAAACTACAAAGTCATATTCAAATTTTCTTGGATACATACGCTAATGAGCCAAACATTTGTGCGCAACTTGAAAAAAATGTTTTAGGTCTTCTACCATATACACTTGAGCGTTTGCGTACGAGTTTGACTGCTAGCGAGTTTGAGTTAAAAGACATTCCCGAAGAAATCCGCTCGCATTGGGTTAGCAGTGATGGTCTTTATAAAGTTTTTATCTCACCGGCAAAAGATCAAAATATCGACAGCAATATGAAAGAATTTGTCGCGCAAATTCAAAGTCTCGATAACGCGGTGTCTGGTTTACCTATCGCTAATGAAGCGGGAGGTGACGCAGTGGTAAAAGCCTTTTTGCAAGCCTTTGGTGGCGCGTTTATGGCAATTACCTTGCTGCTTTGGGCGATTTATCGTCATTTTAAACACATGGCGTTAGTCATTGCACCGCTGATGCTTGCCGCGCTATTAACCGGTGCGACGAGTGTTCTGCTCAATAATCCCTTTAATTTTGCAAATGTGATTGCCCTCCCCTTACTTTTAGGAATGGGGATTGATAGCAGTATTTTGATTATGCACCGCTTGCATTTTAATTTGAGTGAAAACGAAAACTTGCTTCATAGCAGTACCACGCGTGGCATTATTTTCAGCTCGATTACCACATTGTGCAGTTTTTCGAGTTTATCGTTCACGCATCATCAAGGCATGGCAAGTATGGGATTACTATTATCGATTGGATTATTTTTCACGGTAGTTTGCTCGCTAATTGTATTGCCGGCTTGGAGTGGGAAACGGGTTTGAGATGAAATCAATGAAACACAGTATGATAAAGTAATATCGACTGAAGAATTAATAGAAAAATTTAAACACTAACCATTTTGGACTATAAAAAACCATGACATTCAAAATTGCCAACCTTTTAGAAGAACACAGCAACGATAAA
>CAJBJW010000293.1 GCA_903953455.1 uncultured Pseudomonadota bacterium
CATTGATTATTTCTCCAAATAAGTATAAGAATTGAGTCCGGCTAAGAATTCATCTGCATAACTTTGTTTTTCAGCGGCTGATAAATTACTGACAGCTAATTTTTCGCGATAGGCTTGCATCAATTCGTCACTGCTAATATGGACATAATCCAGCAATTCTGACACGGCTTCACCTTCTTGCAAATCCTCAAAATGATAGCCTTCTTCATCAAGTTTGATATTAATAGAGTGCGTATCACCAAATAAATTATGCATATCGCCTAAAATTTCTTGATACGCGCCGAGCATGAAAAAACCAATTAGATACGGTTTTTCGCTGTCAATATCGTGAATAGGGAGCGTATTTTCTATATTTTGACCTTCGATATAACAATCAATGCGGCCGTCTGAATCACAGGTTAAATCTTGAATGACTGCGCGGCGCGTGGGCATTTCATTTAAGCGGTGAATAGGCATAATGGGGAAAATTTGATCAATCCCCCATACATCGGGCAGTGATTGGAACAGTGAGAAATTACAGAAAATTTTGTCAGCTAACTTTTCGTTGAGTTCTTCAAAAATCGATTCTTCACTTTGATTGTGTAAATTGAGTTGTGTATGAATTTTTTGACACGTTAGTGCGTAGGTATTTTCGGCTTTTGCTAACGCTTCAAGTGAAAATTGATCTTGTGTAAACTTGGCTCGCGCTTGGGCGAGTGCAAAATGTGCGTCGTGATACGCCTCAGTATTGTTGTGGATAGGGGGTAATTTTTCGAGTTCTACAGGGTTGCTATAGACAGACTCAATATCGGTCACATTGCTGATTAAAACAGCGTGATGTGCGGTTAATGCTCGTCCTGATTCAGTAATAATATCAGGCTGTGGCAAATTATGTTCAGCGCAAACGTGTGCAAAACCTCGAACAATATTTTGTGCATATTCGTTGAGACTGTAATTCATTGATGATTCACGGCGCGATTGACTACCGTCATAATCGACGCCAAGACCACCGCCCGCATCAACAATTGAAATAGGAACGCCGAAACGGTGGAATTCGACATAAAATTGCCCTGCTTCTTTGAGTGCCACTTTAATGTCGTGAATATTGGCTATTTGCGACCCCATGTGGAAGTGCATCAATTTTAAGGCATGAAGCAAATCAGTTTGTTTTAAGCGTTCAAACAATTGCAATAATTCATGGGCATGCAGACCAAATTTGGATTTTTCACCGCCGCTATTTTGCCATTTCCCCGCGCTGATACTGGATAAACGCACGCGCACACCCATTTGTGGCGTGACATTAAGTTTTTGTGCTTCTTCAATAATAAATTCAAGCTCAAGGGGTTTTTCAATGACTAAAAATACATTGAGTCCCATTTTAAGTCCAATGAGCGCAAGGCGAATATAAGCTCGGTCTTTGTATCCGTTGCAGATAATTAAACCATTTTCCGATTTTGATAGCGCCATAATGGCCAGTAATTCGGGTTTGCTACCCGCTTCAAGTCCAATCTTATCGGCTGCTAAAATACCTTCAACCACTTTACGTTGTTGATTCACTTTAATTGGGTAGACGGGTGTATAGTTGCCTTTGTAGTGTTGAGCAATCCGCGCTTGTTCAAATGCGTGGTCAAGGCGATGTACACGGTCTTTTAAAATATCAATAAATCTGACAAGAACGGGCAGCGATAAATTCTTTTCTTGTAGCGACATGGCGATTTCGTGCAAATCAATTTCGATGGATTTATCTGCGCAAGGCTTTACACAGACATTTCCTTGTTGATTAATTGAAAAATAGCGATCACCCCATGAATTAATGGCGTAAGTTTCAGCGGATTTGTCAATTGTCCATGCGGGATTTTGTTCAGTTAACGGCACGTTATTTTCCTTTACTTGGCTGTATAAAACACATTATTTTTTATTATTACTAACATAACACAAAATGGTGTAACTTTTGATGAACTAAAAACAGAAATTTTTCACCTGACCAATGATTACGAGAGGAATTGAACTATGTTATAATGTCACATTTTAGAAATTGTAAATTAACATAATGGAAAACCAAGATATTTTATCGTCTACCGCTTTAATTGGAAATGTGGGGGAGCCTTTTCTTTTAGGTTTTGCTGTGGGGTATTTTGCAAAAAAAATGCTTCGATTTCTGTTGTTTTTGGGTGGAGGAATTGTTGTCATGCTTTTTATTGCAGAGTATTACGGTGTGATTCATTTATCCGATTCACAATTGCTTCATTATACCGACTCTGCTGCTAGTGTAGCGAAAAATTCAAGTGATTATTTGGTTGAAAGACTTTCACATTTTTCCACAAAAGGGATAAGTGCGACGGGTGGATTTCTATTAGGATTTAAAATGGGGTAGTGTTTAAGCTGATTTGCGGTGAAGATGGGCAATTAATTGCTGGAAAATGAAGAATGTTCCCAATAAAACAAGTGTCAAAAAGAAAATTTCATGCATATTGGATTTGAGTGAATCCCCTGATAAAGTGGCAACGACATCACCAAAAAAGTAGCCTACACCTGAAAAAATAATTGACCAAATAAGTGCTGCAATCACATTCCATATCGCAAAGAAACGCCAATGAATATGACTCATGCCAATTGCAATACTGCTAATATTTCGAATGCCATACATAAAGCGATAGGACAGAATAAATATAATTGCATGATTTTCAATCCAAACCATTAAGCGATGCAAGTGCGCTTCTATTTTAGGATAGCGAATTGACAGTTGTGAGCCAAAGCATCTTCCCATCCAAAAGAAAATTTGATCACCTACTGTGCTACCTAGCCACGCCGACATAATCAAATATTCAATATTCAAAAAGCCCATTTGCGCAGCAAAGCCAGCAAAAATAACAAAAGTTTCACCTTCAAGTGCAGTCCAAATAAAGGTTAATAAATAAAACCATTGTCCAAAATGTTGAATTAATTCGTTTATTTCATTCATTTGTGCTTATCAAAAGTAATGGGTGACGGTAGAGTTAGAGAGGTATTCAAGTAATTCATCTCACCTATCACTCTACTCGTCAAATATTACCTTTGTATTAATTCACCCAAGCGCGAGCGTTACTAAAGAGTCTAAGCCACGCACCGTCTTTATCCCAGTCACTTGGGTGCCAAGAGTTTTGCAATGTTCTAAAGCAGCGCTCGGGGTGAGGCATCATAATGGTGACTTTGCCATCGGTGGTGGTAAGACCTGTAATCCCAAAAGGCGAACCATTTGGATTCGCGGGAAAATCGGTAGTAGGAATGCCACGCGAATCCACATACGAGAGCGCAATCATTTTCGCGTCTACCGCATTTTGCAGATTCTGTGCGAAGACTGCACGGCCTTCACCGTGTGCGACAACAACCGGTATTCTTGAACCTGCCATGCCAGCGAGTAAAATCGACGGCGATTCTTCAACTTGAACCATGGCAACACGCGCTTCAAATTGCTCGGATGTATTGCGCATAAAACGTGGCCAATGCTGTGCATTGGGAATAATGTCTTTTAATCCCGACAGCATTTGACAGCCATTACATACGCCTAAACTAAAAGTATCTTCACGCGCAAAAAAGTCAGCGAATTCTTGACGGGCAAGTGGATTGAACAAAATAGATTTTGCCCAACCACCGCCAGCGCCTAACACGTCACCATACGAAAAGCCGCCGCAAGCCACAAGTCCTTTAAAATCACGCAAACTCACGCGTCCATGAATAATATCACTCATGTGGACGTCAATACTGGTAAATCCTGCGCGATCAAATGCCGCCGCCATTTCAACATGACCATTAACGCCTTGTTCACGCAAAACAGCGATTTTTGGACGAGTTAAAGTTAAATAAGGTGCAGCAACGTCTTCGTTGACGTCAAAAGTGAGTAGGGCGTGTAGACCGCGATCAGCGTCATTGTCAATTTGTGCAAATTCTTGCTCTGCGCACGTTGGATTGTCACGCAACGCCTGCATTCGGTAACTGAGTTCTGACCATGTTTTTTGCAGTTGTGCGCGTGGGGCGCTGTAAATGATGTCACCGCCTTGTGAAATGGTTAAACGTTGGTTTTCATGTGAGCCCACATGACCGACTTCAAAGACGCAATCAATTAAGCCATTTTGCGCAAGTAACGTTTTGACATCGTCAACGTCTTCGCTGCGTACTTGAACGACAGCCCCTAATTCTTCGTTAAATAAATTACTGAGTGTATCCGCGCTTAGGGCATCTAATACAAGATTCACTTCAAGTCGGCTTGCAAAAAGCATTTCAGCGCCGACAGCAAGCAAACCGCCATCAGAGCGATCATGATACGCTAATAATTTTTGCTGTTGATTGAGCGTTTGAATAGAATCGAAAAAGGCTTTTAAACGCGCGGCATCGTCTACATCTGGCGCGTTATCACCGAGTTGGTTGTAAACCTGCGCAAGAACACTGCCGCCTAAACGATTTTTCCCAGCGCCCAAATCAATAAGCAACAACACGCTATTTTCAATGGCCTGTAGCTGTGGCGTTAATGTTTTGCAAACGTCTAAAACAGGCGCAAAAGCCGTAATAATCAGTGACAGCGGTGACGTCATGGTTTTTTCACCCGACTCGTCGTGCCACACCGTTTTCATAGACAATGAATCTTTGCCGACAGGAATGGCAATACCAAGGGCAGGGCAGAGTTCAAGTCCCACCGCTTTGACGGTATCAAATAAAGCGGCATCTTCACCCGCAACGCCCGCAGCCGCCATCCAATTTGCAGACAGTTTAATGTCGCGCACGCTATCAATTCGCGCAGCAGCTAAATTAGTTAACGCTTCACCAATCGCCATGCGTCCTGACGCGGGGGCATTAATCACCGCAATCGGTGTGCGCTCGCCCATGGCCATCGCTTCACCTGTGGTCGCTTGAAAGCCGGATGTGGTGACAGCGACATCGGCTACTGGAATTTGCCAAGGACCCACCATTTGATCACGCGCAACAAGTCCTGTGACAGATCTATCGCCAATGTGAATAAGAAAACTCTTATCGGCTACGGCTGGAAAGGCTAAGACTCGATTAATCGCTTCAGCGAGTTCAATGTCATCGGTATTGAATACTGCGACATTAGGCGCAACGTGTTCAACAGTGCGGTGCATTTTAGGCGGCTTTCCAAACAGTACCGACATGGGCAGGTCAACGGCTTGATCATTGAGCAAGTTATCAGACAAACTCAAATGTTCTTCGTCAGTGGCCTCGCCGATTACCGCATACAAGCAATGCTCACGTTCACAGAAAGTTTTAAATAAATCCAGTGATTCAGGTCTAATCGCAACGACATAACGCTCTTGCGCTTCATTGCACCAAATTTGCATGGGTGACATGCCTAAATCCGCATTTTGAACATGGCGTAGCTCAAAGCGTCCACCACGGTCACAGTCATGGATAATTTCAGGCACCGCGTTAGATAAACCACCAGCACCAATATCATGAATAGAGACAATGGGGGTATTTTCGCCCAGTGCATTGCAGTGATTAATGACTTCTTGGCAACGACGTTGCATTTCAGGGTTTTCACGCTGAACGCTGGCGAAATCGAGCGACTCCGAACTTTCACCCGAGGCTTGCGAGGACGCTGCGCTGCCGCCAAGACCAATAAGCATGGCAGGGCCACCTAAAATGATAATAAGTGAGCCCGCTGGAATCGCTTGTTTTTTGACGAGCATCGGACGAATACTGCCCACGCCGCCCGCAATCATAATCGGTTTATGGTAGCCGCGTAGGGCGTTTTCTTCGTTTAAAACGGGTTGTTCAAATGTACGGAAATAACCGGTTAAATTAGGGCGACCGAATTCGTTATTAAAGGCAGCGCCGCCTAGCGGTCCGTCGAGCATGATATCGAGTGCACTGGCGATGCGCTCAGGTTTGCCATGCTGTTGTTCCCAAGGCTGCGCGAAATCGGGTACATGAAGATGGGATACTGAAAAACCCGTTAACCCCGCTTTGGGCGTAGAGCCACGACCTGTAGCACCTTCATCGCGAATTTCACCACCGCTACCGGTTGCCGCGCCTGAATAAGGCGAAATAGCGGTTGGATGATTGTGCGTTTCCACTTTCATGAGTAAATGCGACGCTTCTTGCGTGTAGGCATATTCACCGGTGTGGGGATTGCGAATAAAGACATCGGTATGCGCATTTTCAACTACTGACGCATTGTCATGATAAGCCGATAAAATACCGTGTGGACTCACATCAGATGTGTGGCGAATCATACTGAAAAGCGATTGCGCTTGCTCAACGCCGTCGATAGTCCAATCGGCATTGAAAATTTTATGGCGACAATGCTCAGAATTGGCCTGCGCAAACATCATGAGTTCCACGTCCGTTGGGTTGCGTTCGAGTTGCGTGAAGGCTTGCGTTAAATAATCAATTTCATCTGGCGACAAGGCTAAGCCGAGCTGCGTATTTGCCAACACCAGCGCATCACGACCTTGCTCAATAACATCGACATGAAGAAGTGGCAGTGGCGCGTGCTCTGCAAATAAATCTAAGTTATCTTGATGATAAACAACCGTTTGCGTCATGCGATCATGCAGTTTGGCGGCCACGTTTTCATTTAGAGGTGAGCTGCTGACAATAAAGTATTCAATACCGCGTTCGATGCGCTTAATATCATGGAGTCCACAACGCTGCGCGATATCGGTAGCTTTACTTGACCAAGGTGAAATCGTTCCAGAGCGAGGGACAATAAGTAGGCATTCACCTTCGCTGTCATTAATGTAATTAGATGCGCCATAGCTGAGGAGTTGCTCGAGTACGTGTTTATTTTCGTGCGTGAGATCACCTGACACAAAATGAACAAAACGGGCAGCCACTTTTTGAATGTCAGCTTGCACAGTTTGCAAGTTCGCGAGTAATTTTTCTAAACGAAAATCAGATAATGCGGCGGCGCTAATAAATTTTTGCATGAGGTTTTGAATTAACTTTAAAAAAAGGTTATGTAAATTTGGTTGTTTTTATTAGAAATTTATTTTTTACAAGAAATATAAAATTTTTTTCGTATTTACATTATTTTGGGAAAATGAAAATCATTTATGCAAATCGGTTTGAATTGAGTCATATAAACGCATAAAAACGGCATTGCTTTGCGTGAGAGGTTTTAAATTGCTTGAAAGTAACGTGGCTGATGTTTTGTCATTGTTTTCGGTAAATTCAATGACGTAAATTTTTTCATCCGCTTCAAATATGTCAAACATGGACAGTGTTTCATCTAAAAGCGATTTTTCAATTGGCGCGGTGGGTGCTTGAGTCACTTGAATTTTGATGGTTTTCGCTTCTTCGTTGCGCTCAAGAACTTCAATTCCGCTGCGACTAATCGCTTTTCCAACAATACGGAAAGCTCGCTCATAAGGTACATTTAAGGAAAATTGTGAAGTTTTATCATCACTGCGCGTTAACTGAATGTCATCACGATTGAGGGGAATCGTATCGGAATTAACAGGCTGGCGATTGTCAATCGGCTGCTTTGCAACGCTTGCGGGTAATTCAGGCGTTTTTTCAATGGGCATTTTTTCAACAGCAATAGGGAGTGCGGCAACACGAGAAGGCGTTTTGGCTTTATGCATGAGGTCTGGTGGTATCACAAGCGGTGCAAGTTCGCTCGTAAATTGATAATCCTTTTCTTTGTCAGGAAACCAACTTTGTATTGTTGAACAGCCACTTAAACCGCTAGCGACACAGAATGCAATAACTGGCGTTAAGTTTTTCATTTTACAGTGCGCCTGCTTGATGCATCGCTGCACGAACAGGCTCAAAACACTCTTCTGTGAGCCATGTTAGAGGTAAACGAATTCCTTTTTGCATTAAACCCATTTCAGCTACTGCCCATTTTACGGGAATGGGGTTTGCTTGAATAAATAAAGTCTTATGTAGCTCGGCTAGTTTTGTATCAATGTCAGCGGCAATTTCCGCATTCCCTGCCATCGCCGCTGTAATCATTTCATGGACTAATCGTGGCGCAACATTTCCGCTTACCGTAATGCTACCATTGCCACCGAGTAAACAAAATTCGCGGCTAGTGGCATCGTCACCCGTGTAAATAGCAAAATCAGGCGATGTTAAATCGCGAATTTGTTTTACACGCGATAAATCCCCCGTCGCTTCTTTTACGCCAACAATATTAGCTATTTTAGACAGACGTCCAATGGTTTCCGGCAACATATCGCAAGCAGTTCTGCCAGGGACGTTGTACAAAATTTGCGCAATATCGACAGCCTCTGCAATGGCTTTGTAGTGTAAATACAGTCCTTCTTGCGTAGGTTTGTTGTAGTAAGGCGTCACAATTAAACACGCATCGGCGCCAAGTTCTTTAGCCTTGCGCGTTAAATTAATGGCTTCTGTGGTGGAATTGGATCCCGTGCCAGCAATGACTGGAATGCGTCCAGCCACTTGTTTGACGATAAATTTAATGACGTCGCAATGTTCTTCTTCACTTAATGTTGCCGACTCGCCAGTTGTGCCTACAGCAACCAGTGCGTCAGTTCCTTGTGCAATATGAAATTCACACAATGCTGCTAAACTGTCGGTATCGATAACACCGTTGTTATCCATGGGGGTCACTAACGCAACGATACTACCTTGAATCATGAAAGCTCTCTAATTTGAGGGATTGAAAATGAAATGATCTAACTTAAGTATATTATAACAAGCAAATCCTTAAAAATGGCTAAATTAGCAGAATAGCTTGCAAATGCGCTATAATTTGGCTATTGGAAACAATTATCCTCCCCGCGCTATCAGCGCATTCAAATTATGCAACAGGTACATTATGTCTAACGATACATCCCCTCCATTGTCATTTCGTGATTTAGGTCTTATTGAGCCGCTTTTTAAAGCGCTCAAAGACATTGGTTACGAAACGCCCTCTCCCATTCAAGCGCAGACCATTCCTTATATTCTCGACGGTAAAGACGTTTTGGGGCAAGCTCAAACTGGTACCGGTAAAACAGCGGCTTTCGCGTTGCCTATCTTGTCACGTATTGACTTAAAACAAAAAGAACCCCAAGTATTAGTTTTAGCGCCAACACGTGAATTAGCTATTCAGGTGGCTGAAGCGTTTCAGCGTTATGCGTCACACATGAAAGATTTTCACGTTCTGCCAATTTACGGTGGACAAGATTATGGAACGCAGTTGCGCCAACTCAAACGCGGTGCACAAGTTGTGGTTGGAACACCTGGGCGTGTTATGGATCACATGCGCAAAGGCACCTTGAAGCTCGAACACTTAAAGTTTTTAGTGCTTGATGAAGCGGATGAAATGCTTCGAATGGGCTTTATTGATGATGTGGAATGGATTTTAGATCAAACACCTGAAAATCGCCAAATTGCGTTATTTTCAGCGACCATGCCAACAGCTATTCGCAAAATTGCGCAAGAATATTTGCATGAGCCCGAACACGTTACCATTAAAGTGACGACAGCGTCTGCGGAAAATATTCGTCAGCGTTACTGGCTAGTTAGCGGTGTGCATAAATTAGATGCGTTAACACGTATTTTGGAAGCCGAAACCTTTGAAGGCATGATTATTTTCGTGCGGACCAAAACGGCGACGATTGAACTGGCTGAAAAATTGGAAGCGCGTGGCTATTCTGCGGCAGCCATTAACGGCGATATGTCGCAAAGTTTGCGTGAACGCGCGATTAGTCATTTAAAAAATGGCAAACTCGATATTTTAATTGCCACAGACGTTGCGGCGCGTGGACTTGATGTTGACAGAATTACACACGTTTTAAACTACGATATTCCCTACGACACTGAATCTTACGTTCACCGTATTGGTCGTACAGGCCGCGCAGGACGTACTGGTGATGCGATTTTATTTATCGCACCGCGTGAGCGCAAATTGTTAATGAATATCGAACGCGCAACAAAGCAAAAAGTTGAGCAAATGGATCTGCCTTCAACAGAAATCATTAACAACAAACGTATTAACCGCTTTAAACAAAATATTACCGATACCCTTGCCGCGCAAGAACTCAGTTTCTTTACGCAGTTAATTGAGCAATATGAGCGCGAACATAACGTGACTGCACTTGAAATTGCCGCGGCGCTTGCGAAATTAGTGCAAGGTGATGAGCCATTATTGATGTCACCACCTAAAAAAGTATCAGATCGTGACCGTGATCGTGATGAGCGTCCAGCACGTAAAGATCCTCGCTCAGAAGGGCGTGGCGCGGTGCGTGGTGAGCGTCCTGCAAGACGTGGTGAAGAACGTGTTGAGCGTCGTCCTAAGCGTGACTTTGGTGGCGCGAATATCGAAATGGAAACTTTCCGTATTGAAGTAGGTCATGCACACGGCGTAAAACCCGGTAATATTGTGGGCGCGATTGCTAACGAAACAGGCATTGATGGCGACCATATTGCACGAATTCGTATTGAAGATGATTACAGTACGGTGGAGTTGCCTGCAGGTATGCCTAAAGAATTATTACAAGAGTTGCGTAAAGTTCGCGTAGCGGGTCAACTTTTAAATATTTCAAGTGTTGCAGGTGGGAGTAGCGCAGGTAAACCATCAGAAGGAAAAAAGTTTCCAAAATTTGATGATGGCGCGAAAAAAGACAAAGCTAAAAAACGTTTAAGCTCAACCTCACGTCGTGCGAAAGAGCCTAGCGACGTTTAATTAAAGTAGCGTCCATAAAAAAAGCCGATACGCAAAAAACGTATCGGCTTTTTTGTAAGCAGAAAAAAGAAAATCTTATCTGCCGAATCGTTTGTTGAATTTATCAACACGACCCGCTGTGTCAACAACGCGTTGTTTCCCTGTATAGAAGGGATGGCAAGATGAACAAACCTCAATTTGTAAATCCTTAGCCAACGCAGAACCGGTCACAAAAGTATTACCGCAACCACAAGTTACGGTAATTTGTTTATAATTAGGATGAATTTCTGGTTTCATAGTATTTTCGCATTGCCACAAACGGGCATTGATAAGTAAAAAACTGGGTATGATACCGGCTTAACTAACAAATCGCAATGGATTCATTTTTTATGCGCATTATTACATTTAACGCAAACGGCATTCGCTCCGCTGAGCGTAAAGGATTTTTTACATGGTTAGCGCAGCAGAATGCGGACTTTGTCTGTATTCAAGAAACAAAAGCGCAAATTGCGCAACTCGATGCTAGTGTGTTTCACCCAGAATCTTATCATTGTTTTTATCATGATGCGCAAAAAAAGGGCTATAGCGGGGTCGCGCTTTATTGCCGAGAAAAACCCGATGAAGTCATTTACGGCATAGGTGATCAGGAGATTGATTTTGAAGGTCGCTATATTGAAGCGCGACTGGGAAATCTGAGTGTTATATCGCTTTATTTACCTTCTGGATCATCGGGCGATCTGCGCCAAACATTCAAATATGGTGTACTTGAGAAATTTCGAGCGCATTTGCATACGTTGGAAAAAACAGGTCGAGATATTGTGATTTGTGGTGATTGGAATATTGCTCACAAACCC
>CAJBJW010000294.1 GCA_903953455.1 uncultured Pseudomonadota bacterium
TTACAGCATCTAAACTTAACTTTTGATTGGAATTCTGTTTAAGTGCGTTTTCATTTACTGTTTTTATATCCACTGCCGTAGTTGGCCGATTAATTTTTCCAGCTGAACTTGGTGAAACTGATGTGGATTGAATTTCGGCTGAAGCTGTAATCTCTATATTACTTATTTCACTCATGACATCCTTCTTAATTTGTAACCAAGCGTGAAGTGCCAATATTTTTCAAGACACCCACACTTGGACTTAATTGAATGATTAACTTAATACTAAGAGCCGCAAAGACACGGCCTCTCTTAAAGCCAAGATAAACCTTTATCTCAATAAAGACATAACGCCTTGACCGGATTGGTTAGCTTGCGCTAGCATCGCTGTGCCTGCTTGTTGCAAGATTTGAGCGCGGCTCAAGTTTGCAGTTTCTACCGCGAAGTCAGCATCCATAATACGTGATTTAGCTGCCGTTTGGTTTTCAATACCGTTTTGCAAGTTTGCAATGGTTGTGGTGAAACGGTTTTGAGTTGAACCCAAGTTTGAGCGTTCTGTATCAATTACGGCAATTGCCGCGTCGATATAGTTAATTGACGCTAACGCATAATCCGCTGCAACGCTATCAGCTGCTGTTGAAACTGAAAGTACTAAAGAGTTGTTTGCAATGAAAGACGCTTTATCAGTTTCATTAGCTGAAGCTGTTTTCAAAGGATCTTCAACATAAGACGCACCAGCAACCGCTTTAGCTAATGCTAAACCAGCCAATGTTTTTTGCGCTTCTCTGTCTGCACCAAATGCATTGCCTACTTTAATAGATCTATTAACGGCTTGGTTTAATACAGTATCTTGGCCAGCAACTGTTAAATCTACTTCACCAGATACGTTTCTAACGGATGCAGGAAGATCAATTTTGTCACCAGTTAATGCGTTCATGACAGTGACGTAAATATTTTGACCTGCAGCAGCAACGTTAGCTTTTGCTGCTTCAGCTAATGTATTTGCAGTAATTGACAGCGAAGACGCTTGAGCGCCGTCAGTGACGCTTTTTGCTTGAATAACAGCATCTGTTGCAACAACCGATGTATTAGTTGCTTGAGTTGCGAAGTCAGCTGCGTTGACTTTATCCGTGAATTCTTGCGAAACTAAAATATTTGACAAGCTGGTTGCTGTTGTTGTTTTTGTGGCTGCTGATGAAGCAGCTAAAGCCGCTGCTGCCTTTGCATTTGCAGTGGATGCCGATTTTGCAAGCGCTAAGTCAGTTGGTGAATCCATGGCTTTTTTAGCGGCTACCACTGCTGCATTTGCCAATTTAGACGCTTGGTTGGCAGGTGTTAACAATTGATAGTATGGCGATGCTGTGTCGTTGACCGCATCATTATTTGCTTTAGTAATCGCAGCTGACAATGAAGAGTCGATTTTTTGACTTGCTGGACTGAGTGTTGTTTTGGTCACGGGGGCCAATAATTGACTCATGTTTGATACAGCAACGCCAATACGGCTGTTAGTATCTGTTGTTGCGCCAACTTGAATGTTCAAACCTAAAGCCAAATCACCATTTAAGATTTTTTTGCCGTTGAATTCACTGTTTTGTACAACACGCATTAACTCGTCGTTTAATGCTTTGAATTCTGTATCCATTTTAGCGCGGTCAGAAGCTGAAACTGCTGCGTTGCTAGATGATTGTACCGCTAAATCACGCATACGTTGCAAGGTATCAGTTAAAGAACCTAACGCGCCTTCAGCAGTTTGTGTAAGTGAGATACCGTCGTTTGCATTTCTAACCGCAACGGTCATACCACGAATTTGCGAATTCATTCTATCAGCAATGGCAAGGCCAGCTGCATCGTCTTTTGCATTATTAACACGTACACCAGATGACAAGCGAGTCATCGCAGTTGTAAGCTCTGTTGCTGAAGCGTTCAGATTACGTTGCCCGTTAATTGAACTTAAGTTAGTGTTGATTATAAGTGCCATGATATTCTCTCATAAAGGATTCTGGGTGAGATCACCAAAAAATAAATTAAAAAAAATAACGAGTAAAAAAATTTTATATTTTAAAAAGTTTTTGGAGTGACTTTTTATTTGTACTTAATATTGACTAAAAAATACGTGCGTAATATCGACTGAATTTTTTGTTGCTTTAATTTTTTTAATGTATTTTTTTAACATTTTATCTGCAAAAAAAATAGCCCTGTTTAAGTAAATAAACAAGGCTACTTTATAAAAATAACATCTCGCTAAATATTAGGCGTGCGTATTAATCGAACGGACACTTGGCGTTTCCATATTCACGCTAACATTAGTGGATACTTCTGCAACTTTCTGTGTAGGAGTAATTGCAGCAACAACCTCATCAGGTTTAACTAAAAGAGGTTGGTTTAATTCACGAATGGTTTGCGAGATGGTTGGAATGACTGATGAACTTATCATTCTGTTCTCCAAATTGTAATTAACAATATGCAACCATACTTTATTATCACATCAAATTGTGTTTGAAATTTTCATTTCAAATGAGTTTCGAATGCGACAACACATTATCGGCAAAAATAATTATTTTTAGATTTTTTTTCGTTAATTTGATAATAGTAAAAGCTAATCGTGTAGGCAAAGGGAGCAGGTGATTCCAAACTATGTCGATGGATCAATTCTGCTTCTAGCAACACCGTTATGCCTTATCTGGTCTAATTCTGGATTCTGTCGTCACATTATTTGATTAGTGCAACGATTTTTTGCTTATATTTCGATGTTCTGGTTAGAGAAAATCATTTAGATTTCTTTTTGAGTGCATTACTTATTTCTTGAAGGTGTTCGTTCATCGAGATAAATGTTGATAATGAGCCGATAA
>CAJBJW010000295.1 GCA_903953455.1 uncultured Pseudomonadota bacterium
AGGCCAAGTGGTTAGTTTTTCGAGGGTCTCAAACCCAACCATTACATTACGCAACCATATGGTACTCTGAGAGTACCTTTTTCATCATCAACAATCAAATCCAAACTCTAAAGCTAACTTATCCTAAAAATTACACGGGGTGATGAATTTGTTTGGAGAGTGAGTTTAGGTTCCCTTCAATGATGACGATAAATGATCCGCATTTATTGCCGTGTTTTGTGAAGATTTATTTTCAACTGCAACGTAGAGAATTTCAGACAATAAAAAAGGCCTAGATTTTGCTCTAAGCCTTTGATTTAAATGGTGGGCCCTGTAGGACTTGAACCTACGACCAGCCGATTATGAGTCGGATGCTCTAACCAACTGAGCTAAGGGCCCTAAAACTTGTTTTAATCGTTATCTAAGAAACAACGCAGTTGCTCTGAACGTGAAGGATGACGTAATTTTCTCAACGCTTTGGCTTCGATTTGTCGAATACGCTCACGAGTTACATCAAATTGTTTGCCAACTTCTTCAAGAGTATGGTCAGTATTCATGTTAATGCCAAAACGCATACGCAATACTTTCGCTTCACGGTTAGTAAGTCCTGCGAGTACATTTTGAGTTGACTCTTTTAGTCCCTCAATTGTTGCTGCTTCAACAGGTGATAATACTTTGCCATCTTCAATAAAATCACCTAAATGTGAATCCTCGTCGTCACCAACAGGGGTTTCCATTGAAATAGGCTCTTTTGCGATTTTTAATACTTTTCTCACTTTATCTTCAGGCATTTCCATGCGTTCTGCGAGTTCTTCGGGAGTTGCTTCACGTCCGAGCTCTTGCAAAATTTGCCGCGAAATACGATTGAGTTTATTGATCGTTTCAATCATATGCACTGGAATTCGGATTGTACGTGCTTGATCAGCAATTGACCGCGTAATGGCTTGGCGAATCCACCATGTTGCATAAGTTGAAAATTTATAGCCGCGACGATATTCAAATTTATCGACGGCTTTCATTAAACCAATATTTCCTTCTTGAATCAAGTCGAGGAATTGTAAGCCACGATTAGTATATTTTTTTGCTATCGAAATAACTAAGCGTAAGTTCGCTTCAATCATTTCTTTTTTAGCGCGACGCGCTTTTGCTTCGCCAATGGCCATACGGCGATTAATATCTTTTAACCCATTAATGGTTAAACCATATTCCGACTCAATTTCAGCAAGTAATTTGAGTGATTTGCGAAGCTCTTTTTCGCGCTCTTTTAAATTTGCACCATGTATTGGGTCAGATAGAAATTTTTCTAACCATGCGGTACTGCTCACATTCTCATTAAATACAGCAAGAAAATCTTTTCGAGGTATTTTAACTTGATTTACCGCAATATCTGTAATAAATTTTTCTTGTGCGCGAACGGTTGCAATGCCTTTTGGAATAATACCGGTTAGTTTTTTCAAATAGTTAGATGACCATTTGAATTCCATAAATAACTCGGTAAGTTTATCAAACTCATGTTCCGTTTTATCGCTCGTATAACCGTGTTTTTTCATTACATCTGAAGCGACGGTCAATTGTTTTTTGAGGACATCGACTTTTTCTTTTACTTCCTCGTAATTTAAGCCTTTTGTTTCTTCTTCGCTACTATCATCGACAACAATACTGTCATCATCTTCTAATTCGTCATCAGCGGGAAGCGCTGCAATTAAATCTTCAGGTTCAGATAAATCAACAAAGCCAGAAATTAAATCTGTTAGGCGTATATTGCCTTCATCGTTATTGGTTGAACTGAGGGCGGCGTCAGGTGAAATTGACTCAAACGAAGTAATAAAATCGCTGACAACAACATACGAACGCGCAACAGCTTGCACTATTTGACGTTGACCTTCTTCAATACGTTTGGCAATTTTTAATTCGTCTGCGCGGGTCAACAGCTCAACCGAACCCATTTCACGCATATACATTCTGACAGGGTCAGTTGTTCTGCCAAATTCATTGTCGAGTGATGCTAGCGCGGCAACTTCTTCTGCATCTTCGTCATCGGTGGTGACGGCAACAGAATCGGTGATTAACGAGTCTTCATCAGGCGCAACTTCGTAAACCTGAATCCCCATGTCATTAATCATGTTGATAATTTCTTCAGCTTGCTCTGGATCAGCATCATTTGGCAAATGATCGTTTACCTCAGCGTACGTTAAGTACCCTTGAAGTTTGCCTTTTGCGATCAATTGTTTTAATTGAGATTGCTGTTGTTCTTCGCTCATTATTTACCCGCGCAGTGAATATTCGTTATCGCTATTGACAATTTTTCGACTAAAAGTGACGAATTAACGCTCGACAAACTTGTCGCTAATCCTGTAATTATAGCGTATATACCTATCTTAATCAACTGATCATATTGGCTTCTTTTTGATTTGTTCTTTGTCAATTTTGTTAATCAATGCGCAAGCGTTGATATTGAGTTAAAATGCTGTTTTTAGGTATCCCGTTTTTTTTCACGGGTGTTTTTTTTTCGCGTCATATTTTGAAGGTTATTCTTATGCGTAAAACCATTCTTACTTTGCTTAGCAGTAGCTCGCTTCTATTTTCGGCAACTAGTTATGCTGCAACAGATTTGCCGCCATCTTCAAAAGTGGCGTTAGGGGCAGTTGAAGAGGTTTGCTCGGATTTTATGGATCCAAGTTGGCGTAAAGAACAGGTGATTGATGGCGTGAAAATTCAGGCATCAAAACTCTGTAATCCTGATAATCCGTATGACATTGCTGCGTTTGTGAAAGGCACAAATGGCGTTTCAATGGATACGCTAATGCAAACGCAATTAGCGGCTGACGCGATTACCATGTCTGACGATATGGATGGTGACGGCGATCCTGACAAAATTATCATCAAACTTGAAGTTGTTGAGTTGAATGGGCATTCACCTGATAACAAAGATCCGATTACAACGTTTGATATTGCGCCGGGATTGCAGCCCACTTTTTGGGTGTATGCACCTAAAACACGCGATATGTCGACGCTTAATTTATATGAATCCATTGCTAATCCCTTATTGCGCGTGCCATCGCCAACCATCCGTGTTGAACAAGATGATGTGGTATGGGTTGTTTTAGAAAATACGCATTATCTGCCGCACTCTATTCATTTACATGGCGTTGATCATCCATTTATGGATCACTCGCAAAACGGTAATGATGGTGTTGGTCAAACCAGCAACATGGATACCATGCCGGGTGAAAGTAAGACGTATGTCATTAAGCCACGTCAGCCTGGTACGATGTACTATCACTGCCATGTTCAACCGCACACTCACATCCCTATGGGTTTGCAGGGGATGTTTATTGTTGAGGAAAATCGACCAAACAACTGGCCTCAAACACTTAACGTAGGTGCTGGGCAAGTGCGTCATCCATCGGTTGCTGTGACTGAAAAATATGCGCGTGAATATGATTTGCATTACCAGTCTGTAGATAAAGAACTTCATGAAGTCGTAGCACGTTCTGCCAATGACCCACGTTTAATTGCAAAGCACATGAACATGGAATATGACACGACAGATGCAACAGATGATTATTTCATGTTAAACGGTCGCTCTTTTCCGTATACATTGCGTGAATCACTCATTCACATGAAAGAAGATGAAAAAGTGAAATTGCGTGTCATCAATGGACATACCGAATCGCTTGCCTTGCATATTCACGGACACAAACCGACTGTGACCCATTATGATGGCGTTGACAATGGTCAAGGCTCATATATTCAACGCGATGTACATGGCATGGTGCCAGCTCAACGTTTAGATTTAGAACTTAACGGCAAAGACGATGGGTTAAACAGCTTTGGTCAAGGCATTTGGATGTTCCATGATCACGTTGAAAAAGCATTTACCACGAATGGCATAGGTGAGGGCGGTGATATTAGTTTGGTGGTTTACGATGGCTTTATGGATGATCGTGGCATTCCTATGTCACACGGCATGAGCCTTGCACCTTATTTCACCAAAGAATATTGGAAAAAAGGCAGCTACCCTATTTGGCAAGATTATGATGAATGGCGTAGTTTAGGGTTGCCTGATTTAAATGCTCCTGTGACACCTTCAAAAGTTGCTGTTCAAACGATTGCGCCTAAACTTGATGATATTGAACGAGCTAAAAAAGTTGCCGCTGCAGCAAAGGCAAGTGAAGATGATGATTCTTTCTTTGGTAAATTGGTTTACGGCATGTTCCTTGGATTTGCGTTTTATGGTGCATTCTTAAAACGTGAAGCCCTAATTGCGCTGGCAAAAAATCTTTTAAGTAAAGTGAAAAAATAAAGTTGTTTTATGATTGATGAATCGCGACCACCTTTCCCGCCGTTTACGGCTCAAACCGCTGAAATGAAAGTGCGTGCGGCTGAGAATGCGTGGAATTTGCAAGTACCTGAAAATATTGCCTTAGCGTATAGCATCGATAGTCAATGGCGAAATCGCTCAGAATTTGTGAATGGTCGCGCAGAAATTATTGCTTTTTTGAAGCGTAAATGGGCGAGTGAGCAGCAATATCGACTTATTAAGGAGTTGTGGGCGTTTCATGAAAATCGTATCGCTGTGCGTTTTGCCTATGAATGGCAAAACGCATCAGGGCAATGGCTACGTTCTTTTGGTAATGAAAATTGGGAATTTAATGCGCAAGGGTTAATGCAACGTAGAATCGCGTCAATTAACGATATACCCATTTCAGAGGAAGACCGTTTATTTCATTGGGAATGGAAAACCGCCCGCCCCGACAATCTCCCCAATTTATCTGAATTAAATCTGATTTGACAGTCGATATTCGGCGATGGCTTGAATACGCAATCGCCGAATCGCTTCCCCAATTTTCGCCCCTTGCAGACCTCTGTTTAATACGGTTGATGTATCAATGTTTGCCGCTGCACTGGCGAGTTGCAAAAGCATTTCTGCTTGAGGATAAGGTGCATTTTCAAAGGTTAATCGCCCACGCATATCCGATTCACAAGCGATAACAAACTCTTGAAGTCTGTTTTGCTCTTTAAACGCCCCAAGTGTTTGCAGTAAATCAACAAGCGTTGTGGCGCGTAGTTCGTTTACGCGATGGCAATGGGTGTGATATTCCGTGACGTGTAGCGCAAGGGTTTTAAAATTATTGGGAACTCGTAGACGATTGCACATTTTTTCAACAATAGGGACGCCTTTGAGTTCATGCCCATGGTGATGGGGTAAATCATTTTTGGGTGACAGTGCTTTACCTAAGTCATGGACCAGTGCGGCAAAACGGGCTTCTAATTTGTCCGTTAATGTCACCGAGCGATCGAGTACCATCATGGTATGCACACCGCAATCAATTTCAGGGTGATATTTTGCAGGTTGCTCAATTCCAAATAGTGCGTCAATTTCAGGAAAAATTTTCGCCATCGCCCCACAATCGCGTAGCGTATAAAAAAAAGCGGACGGTTTTGATTCGCCTAAAGCTTTGTGCATTTCTGCCCAAATACGTTCTGGAACAAGGGCATCGACTTCACCTGCGTTAACCATATCTCGCATCAACGCTTGTGTTTGCTCTGCAATCGTAAAGCCTAATGGTGCATAGCGTGCCGCAAAACGCGCTAAACGTAAAATACGCACAGGGTCCTCTGCAAAGGCGGGGGAAACATGGCGAAAAATACGTTTTTCCAAATCAGCAACGCCGCCGTAAGGATCAATAATGTCACCTTTTTCTGACATAGCAATGGCATTAATCGTTAAATCACGTCGC
>CAJBJW010000296.1 GCA_903953455.1 uncultured Pseudomonadota bacterium
ACATACAGTTACGAGCGCATACATTACAGCCCGTGCAACGCTCTTTTGCCACGCGAATACGGTGCGTACTTCGAAAACGTGAACCAAAACTGTTCACAATGCCATCAATTGCGCCAATTGGGCACATGAATTGACAATAGGCGCGGCCTTTACTTGAGAAAAAACCCAGTAATAGCAATAACGATAAATTAACTAAACCCACCGCTGAAAAAATAAACGCCAGGCCACCTGCTCCGCCTGACATGGCTTCAACAAGGCGCGGTACTGTCACAAAATTGCACAAAGTACAGGCACTAACGCCAATGGCAGGTAGTACAATCAAATAGGTACCTAAGTAACTGTAGCGAATTTGAAATTGAGGTAACCAACGGTATTCAATTTTCCAGCGATCGTTAAGAAGTCGACTGACTAATTCGCTGAATCCACCAACTGGGCATAAAAATCCACACCAAATTCGACCAAAAAATAACGTCGTCAGCAAAATCAAGCCAAAAGCAATCACACCAATCATTGCAGCGGAGACGTGCGTTGCAAAATCATCAAGCGACATATTAGGAAAATATAAGTAAAAGCGACGCATACAAAGTCGTCCACATAAATCACTATTCCCTGCTAATTTAGGCAAAATAGTCAGCGGCCCTAAAAATAATATGCACGATACTAAAATAGTGGTGTAGCGGAATCGTTGCACTTTTGGCACGTCACGCCAGCGTTGCAACGCGATATTCAATAGATTTTTCATGGCTCAATTCTCAAATTCATGACAACTCAAACACAACGTCCCATCTTTTGCGGGCAGTCGCAGTAACACTTCTTTTTCAATACGTTTATAAACGGGGAGCGACATCGCTATTTTTTCGAGTCGCTCGCGCTTATCTTCTTTCATCACGGCGCTCCAACTATGCTCGCTATATTCCACGCCTTTTTTTACATCACCTTGCACTTGTTTACTGCTCGGATTGTTCTCACCTAAAATGCCTTCTTCATGTGGATTATGGCAAGTAATACACAGTATTTTGTTATCGCTAGACAGCGGTAAATAACTATTTTTTTCTTGCTGAATCTGCTTTAAACGTGAAGTCATTTTTTTCGCCGAGCTGCTTGTATCCTCTGACAATGTGCCATCAGTATGTTCAACGGCGTTAAAATGCGGTGTTTTCAAATGACATCCCACGCAAACGGTTTCAACCGGTAGACGCAAATTCGCATCGACTAATTCACGTTTAACGTCGCGTTTGTCATTCACTTCACGATGACAAAATAAACAGGTTTCTTTTTTGATTGAACCATCTTCCTTTTTCATCAAATGAATATTTGGACGCTCATGCTGCTTTGCGTCATGACAATTCGTACAAAAAGTGTCTAATTTTTGATAGCCATTTAAACGCAAAAAATTCGGTGCATTTTTATCGATTTTGTCATAAGGAATTTCATCTATTTTTTCTAAACCGTGACACGTTTGGCATTGTAAAACACGCCCTTCCTTGAGCAAAAACTCCGCAGGGGGATTCATTTTTTCAAGTAATTTAACATCTACCGCATGATGCAAATCGGGCAACTGTTTTGATTGCGTGTACGATTGCGTTCGCCATTGGTTGGATTCATCGGCAAACACGGCACATGCAAACATCAGCAAGAAAACAGACAACAACAACCTCATAAGCCTTTTTGCACTCGCTCACCGTGATTGTGGCACGTCACACAATCTGAACCATTATTAAAATGCACACCACGCAACCCATTACCAGTGTCAATATCACCGCCTTGCGCCACTGTTTCCATGTTATGACACAAGGCACAAAGCTGGCTGTAATTCGTATCATTTTCTAATAATTTAATGCGATAGGGTTTACTGCGAATGGTTGAATCAAGTAAAAACGCGCCTTTACGTGAATCATCAATAATAAGTCCTACATTGGTCGTGCCGTGCATGGTATGACAATCAACACAATCCACAATCGTTTTGTACGCATAACCGCCGCGCAATCCCTTGTAAAGTCCCGTCCCTTCACCATCCGTTACGCCATGTTTATCTATTTTTCGATAATCATCTTCAGCGGCAATGGATTGGTCACGCTTTCCGGCATGAATAATAGGAAACTTTGCTTGTTGATGCGTGCGGTTGTGGCAAGCTAAACAAAATTCATTTGAATTTTCATAAGTTGCTCCATCAAAACGCGTTAAATCGAGTGTTGGTTCAAATTTACCATTCATGTTCGACGCATCATGGCAAATGACGCATTGCTTATTTGTCGTGGGCAAATCTTTAGACGCATCAAAATCGTGACGATGTGACCCGCTGCGTAACGGATTTTTCGGCATGTCGGTTGGATTGTGGCAAATTAAACACTGCTTTTGAGTATGCTTCACGCCATTGTCGCCATGACATCCACTGCACGTTAGTAAACTTTTTTTCTTATCGACTATTTGCTTAATTTTAGGCACGCTTTTATGTAAATTCACCGCAATGTGACACGCATTGCAATTCGATTTTCCCCACGCACTTCCCGAACCGTGCGAAGGTGTTAACGCTAAACTGCCGTTTTGCGAAATGGTTTTTGCGTGTAGTGGCATCGTCAACAAGACACTAAGCATAAACAGTAAAACGTTAACGTACTGCATGACAATCACTGCAATAATTTTCATTATGACAACGCCCGCAACGTGCCGCATCAAAGCGAGATTCAATGCCATGCAATGTCCGGTACCCTAAAGGATGATAACCCACACCAGACGTATCTCGGCGCAAATGACAATCC
>CAJBJW010000297.1 GCA_903953455.1 uncultured Pseudomonadota bacterium
CTAGAACATGCCGTTTTACCGAGCACCACGGATGTTGAATTTATAAAACAAAGCGTTACCAAGCATGGCTGGATCGACTATTTATTTGTCGGGGATGGGCTATCTAAAATAGTTAAACGCCTAGCGCGATTAAAAGAAGAAAAAAAGATAATGGCTTCTTCACCAAAAGCGTTACTTGATTCCCTACTTGAAAATGAAAAATAACTGCATTTTTCAATAATATATTGTTTAAAACGCGCCCGTCAAAAAGGCGCGTTTTTCGTATTGACTAAGCCGAAAGCGAAATCAACGACCCCACTGCACTATGAATAGACGTATTATTTTCAATATTCGCCGCAAGTTGCGTTAAAAAGTCTGGCAAATTAACAGCTGAAGAGGATGTGAATTTATGTCCAAACACTTTTGCCAAATTATCGAAATTACTTTGTAAATCATTATTTTGCTTAATTGTGCCAATTAAACCTTGCAAACCAACACTGGGATTAGTGTAGCCATTCTGAGTTTTCGCTACGCTTGGGGTAGCATTGCCAGTATTTGCCAACGAAATACCAATATCTTCAAGCATCGCAACATTGAGCGGTGAAATGGTTTTCACTTCGCCTTTTTTAATCGATTCAGACATTAAATCAGTTGGAATCGCAACATGATAAAAAGCGGATCCATAGCCAGATTTTTCAGATGCTAGCGGTACAGGATTCCCTGCATTTGCTTTCTTTGCATTTTCACCAACGAAAAAAGGAACACCGTCTTGAATGATCACTAAATCGTCATATTTTGTTCTTAAATTCGTATTTACATTACCAATCGTGCCAGTAAAGGCTAATCCATGCAACACTTCATGCGTTAAAATTGACGTTAAATCAAATTTATCGGGCGTGGGCGTGCCACTAAAGGACATATCGCCAATACGCGCTAAATTGATTAACAAATTCGCATCCGAGGAATGTGGATTTAATTCATATTGATAAAGCGAGTCTGATACAAAAGAGGTATCAATGCTTTGTTTTTCATATAGTGTGGCTTGAGTTAAGGTTGAATCGGTTTCTGCTAACACGTTGATATCTTTGTATTTGCCAAATACTTTCAAATTAAAGACCGCATCAGAGCGAATATATTGACCAATATTATCAAGTGCTTTTTGCAAATTTGCTTTTACATCAGGAAGATAGTCGCCTAAATTGGCATCACTAAAATCAATAGTGTATTTGAAATTGGTTCCACCAGAAAGCAATACATTATCCACAATACTGAGACTATCGGATTGACTGGCAACCGAATTATCATTAATTCTAGGCGTTAATGATTGATACAAACTCTGCACAAAATTCTGCACTGCCTCATTTTCATTTTCTGATAATTGACCGACATTGAAACCCACATTTTGAAGAGTTTCCAATACATTTTGAGTCAATAACCCTGTATTATTAATTGTATTAGGCTGAAAAACCTCAGTAGTAGTATTATTATTTTGAGTATCTATAAGTGTATCAGTACCTGTGCTATCTACTTGATTTGCTGCCTTATATGCAACAATAGATGGCATATTGATTGCGGAAAGAGTCATAAAAATTGCCGTGTTTAATTCGATAATAACTTTCTATCGGCTTAAATTGCAAAAAATAAAATTTAAAGGCTCTATATGGATTCCAAGGTCTTTTTGTTA
>CAJBJW010000298.1 GCA_903953455.1 uncultured Pseudomonadota bacterium
GCTGCCTGCGCTTTTTTATAAAACTCCATGGCTTTAGGCATGTGCTGATTAAGTTGCTCGATGCGCGTCGCGTGCGCTGGATGCGTTGACATGAACTCAATTTGTTGATTACCTTGCGAGGCTTGCGCCATTTTTTGCCATAAAGTAATACTTTGCTGTGGATCAAAACCGGCTTTTGCCATTAAATCAACGCCTATAATATCCGCTTCACTTTCGTGAATGCGACTATAAGGCATTAACACACCATATTGTGCGCCCAAACCAAGTAATCCTTGCGTTAGTGGACTCTGCCCAAGTTCAGTTTGGCTAATCATGCTAAGGCCTTGCTGAACAGCCATTTCCTGTGAAGCACGTTCATTGCTGTGTCGCGCCAAAACGTGTCCGACTTCATGCCCCATCACAGCGGCCAGTTGATCTTGGTTATCAACAAGCTTCATCATCGCACTATGCACACCAATTTTATTACCCGGCAGCGCAAATGCATTCAAACTGGCATCCTCAAAAACAACCACTTCCCAATTCACACCCAACTCACCTGTCACTGCTTGAGCGATACATTGAGCCGTTTGATTATATTGTGGATTATTGTTAATTGGCTTTTGCTTTTTGAGTGTATCAAACGATTGCAATCCCATTTGATTAATTTGTGTATCCGGCAAAAAAATGAATTGACTGCGCCCTGTTGGGCTCGTCGCACAAGCCGTTAACATCATACTAGTGATAATCCATCCAATTTTTTTACGCATAACATCCTGCTTTTTTGATGAATACTGAATTGACATTAACGCACGCCACCAATTTCAGTGACAATGACATCAATTCCATTTTGACGCAGACGCGCCCTAACCGAACTTACGCTACTCATTTGCGAATAAGGGCCTATTTTAATTCGATTCCATACTACCTCACCTACTTTAGCTCTCTCAATACGCGCTTCAATTCCCATAGAGGCTAGATTAGCCCGCATTTTTTCCGCATCACTGGTATCTTTAAATGAGCCTGCTTGCATAATGTAGGTTGATGTTGACTTGGTCGCAGGTACAGCAGCTGAAACAGGCGCATCAATGGTTGAATCGATTGGTTGCGCGATATCAACGGGCGCAACATTGACATTAATGCGCTCTTCTCGAGCACGGGCTGTAATTTCTTGATCAGGAACTACGACTGCTTTTTCTGGCAAAATCGTATAAAAATCAAATTGTGGCATCGCATTTTCAAGCTCACTCATCGCTTCAGGCGTCAAATTCACTTCAGGTGGTTTTTCGAGTGTTTCAATAGCTTCTGGCGATAAACCCGATGGATTTGGCTCAGTAGGATTTTCTTTTTCAGAAGATTTTAATGTCGGCACATTGACGCTCAAAGACGAATTACTCGCCGATGAATTAGGTAAAAATTGATGAAGCGTAAATTTCTTCATACCACCACCGCGCAAATAGACCAAAAAAACAACGACGCCAATAAGCGTTGCCGTAATGAGCATCCATTTTAAAGTGCCACCACCACTATCTCTGTTACTATTCGCTCTTGCATTAGATCGTTTATGTCGCGAGCGCTGTTTATAATCTCGATTTGCCATTACATTGCTTCTGGTGCGCTAATACCAAGTAAAATTAATCCATTCACTAAAACCTGCTGAACGGAGCTAATTAAATTAAGTCTTGCGTTGCGTAGCGTTGCGCTTTCAACCAAAAATTGATGCGCATTGTAATAAGTATGAAAATCAGTGGCTAATTCACGTAAGTAGTTAATAAGTAAATGCGGTTCATACTGCGTGGCAGCACGTTCAATCACTTCAGGGTAACGTGCGAGTGTTGTTAATAAAACAGATTCATGTTCAGCGCTCAGTTCAGGCAAGTTTGCCATACCTAGTTCAACATTGTGAATGTAACCTTTTTCTGGTAACTGTCTAAAGACGCTGCAAACACGGGCATGAGCGTACTGCACATAAAAAACAGGATTTTCATTTGATTTTGATGTAGCAAGCTCTAAATCAAAATCCATGTGTTGTTCAGAGCGACGCATTACATAAAAAAATCGCGCCGCATCTCTGCCAACTTCACTACGCAACTCACGCAACGTCACAAAATCGCCCGAACGCGTTGACATTTGTACTTTTTCTTCACCACGCCATAAAGTGGCGAACTGAACTAAAAGAACGTGTAATTTATTTTCATCTGCGCCAAGTGCTGTCAATGCTGCTTTTACGCGTGCAATATAGCCATGATGATCCGCACCCCAAATATCAATTAGAACATCAAAACCACGCTCTAATTTATTCCAGTGATAAGCAATATCTGATGCAAAATACGTGTAATGCCCATTATCTCGAATGACTACTCGATCTTTTTCATCACCGAGTTCACTAGATTTAAACCAAATAGCACCGTCTTTTTCATACAGATGATTATTTTCTCGCAGAACAGCTAACGCATTTTCAATTGAGCCGTCATCCATGAGAGAGCGCTCTGAAAACCACTGATGATACGTCACACCAAACTCTGCTAAATCCTCTTTAATATCTTCTAAGATGGCCGTTAAACCCACATCAAAGACAGTACGATAACCTTCCGCACCTAAAAGCTGTTTCGCACGTGCAATGAGCGAATCAATGTAAATTTCTTTGTCGCCGCCGTCAGTTTCATCCAAAGGTAAATTGGCGAAAACGATATCGTGAAGATGAACAAAATTTTTGCCCTGATTCGACACTAGATTTTGCGCGAGATCACGCACATATGCACCACGATAAGCATTACAAGGAAAGACCAATGTTTCACCACAGGCTTCTAAATAGCGTAGCCAAACACTCGTCGCCAAAATATCCATTTGACGTCCTGCATCATTGACGTAATATTCTTTATGAACATCAAACCCAGTCGCCACTAATAAATTTGCAACCGCAGAACCATAAGCCGCGCCACGTCCATGACCTACATGTAGAGGTCCCGTTGGGTTTGCAGAAACAAATTCCACTTGGACTTTTTTGCCGCTGCCAATTTGGCTTAATCCAAATTGATTACCTTGTTGATGAATAGTGGAAATAATTTGATATTGCGCATTTGCATCAATAAAGAAATTGATAAAACCCGCTCCCGCGAGTTCAATTTTCGAGACAATATCATTTGCCGGCATAGCCTCAATGAGTTGCTGCGCAAGTTGACGTGGGTTAGTTTTAGCCGATTTTGCTAACACTAACGCGATATTTGTCGCAAAATCACCATGCGAACTGTCACGCGTGCGCTCAACGTGAATAGTTGGATTTAGAGTATTATCTAAAATACCATTTGCTTGTAAAGTCGTTAGCGCCTTTGAAATCAGCGTTTCGAGTGTTTTTTTCATGAGGTTACGAATAGTCAAAAAATTAGGACGTATTATCCATTAAAGCGGTTAATTTATCCATTTTAACGCGTATTTAACGCGTATTTTCCGCATTTAATTTTGCATTTTTGCGTTCAATTTCAGTTTGCGCCACTTTATCACGCAAGTAAACAGGCTGGGCGTCTTCTGCGCAAACCACTCGCCCTTGATGAAATCCATGCACACCCAGTGTTGCAATCGTACTCGCTTGCGGCAACACATCATGCTCAATTTCCAATACCCAGCCTTGAGTATGCGCACTTAATTCATTTTCATAAACTGCCCAACCTGAACCAATACCTGCCGCATGACGCAGAGGGAAAATGAGGTCATTGACGTGAGCAACTACTTCTTCTCCAATTATTTCCACAACGCCTTCGACATTTCTCTCATAAACGCCCCAAAAAACTTCGCCAATTCGCGCATCCATCGCAACAAAACTCAATGCCATTGTTGAATACTGTTGCGCCAGTGCGGCTAAAGTAGATACAGGAACAACCGGTAAATCTGCACCAAAAGCAAGGCCTTGCACCACGCCAGTGGCAATTCGCAAACCAGTAAACGATCCGGGTCCGCAACCAAAAGCCAACGCATCTAGCTGAGTTAATTTGATATCCGCTTCCTTTAGTAGCGAATCCACCATTGGCAGCAATAATTTAGTGTGAGCCTTGGGCGTAATTTCAAATCGCTGATGAATCTCGCCATCGATGAATAAAGCCGCCGAACACGCCTGTGTGGAGGTGTCAATAGACAGTAATTTCATAACTTAGAATGGGAAATTTTTTGAAAAATGTACTTCTTGTGCAAATTGCGCAAGTAATTGATTCATTGCTTTGACAACATACGCATAATTATCCTCAAGTAAGGCTTGCTCTAAAACTACGTTATCATGAGCGATGACTGCGTGTGTTTTTTCATTAAGTAGCGTCCAATTTGCTGATAGTACTATAGATTTCCCCATCGTAATATCCAGCTGTGTCACATCAATTACCATTCGATAATCCACCATACCAAGCGTACTCCAAGGATAGGCTTTAAACCAAAAATGAGGGTACACTGTTGCAAAGTCATTAGCGATGACTTCTGTCATATTTTGTTTTAATAACCCTGCCCATTGATGCTGTTCTGATAGAAGGAGTTTACCATACACATCACGTGTCACAATTTGTTTACGCTCAAGTACGGTTGGCAGTGTAATTTGTGTCACACCAATAAGTGGTTTTTTATCTGCGTGATTACTTTCACTCTTTGGAGGGGCAATCGCATCTAAACTGTAAAACTGAGTAGACACTGTCTCACATGCTTGCAATAAAAATGCACTAGCTAATGCGATAATTCTCATTTTTTTCATTTGGCCTCCTCCTCTGTTTTCCCGCGCACAACAGATTCAGGATGTTGCGCTAAATAATCCGTTAATTGTTTTACCGATCCTGCCGCTTGTGTTAACTCTTGCAATAGTTGCTCAAGCTGATAATGCGTAGTTGCGCCTGCTTCAAAATTACTCAACGCTTTCTGCGCGGTAATTAATGTTTTATCTGCACTGCCAAGGGTACCTTTTGCAACTGTGAGTGTATCGGTTGCCGCGTGCGTTGTGCCTTGCAAACCTTGGAGTGTTTTATTGATTTCCTGTGTCAAATCTTCAAGCGGCAATTTCGCAATTTTATCCATAATGATATTTGCAGAATGCGTAAATTGATCAAGTGAACTCACCGTAGTGGGAAACTCGGGATAAAAACTACGCTTTTGACTTAGATTAATTTTACTTTTCACATGAAAATCTAAATCCACAAGCAATTGCCCCGTCAGCAAACTACCCGTTTGCAACTGCGCTCGCAGACCTTTTTCAATAAGTTGATTAACCATTTCTTGGGGTGGAATGTTGGCATCTGGATTCACATTTTTAATACGTTCTGGTTGAATTTCAACAACAACAGGAATTCGAATATCCGCCGTTTTATCATCAAGCTCCAAACTGACACTTAAGACTTTACCAACAGGATAACCACGCAACTGCACTGGGGCACCTTCTGTTAAACCACGGACTGAACCATTAAAATACATTACATAATGCAGCGTATTGTTGTAGGTAATTTCAGTTGACGCTTCGTATGTGTCAAACAAAGGGTATATCGTATTTTCATGTTGAATACTTTCCACGCCATCATCCGCTGATGCGCGAAAAGCGATCCCACCACTAAGCATTGAAATTAAAGGCCCTGTTCGAACTTTAAACCCATCCGCACCCGCCGATAAATCAATACCACTATCGATCCAAAAACGCGTATTTTTACGAATAAATTGATCATAAGGTTTATTTATAAAAATAGTTAATCGAATGGCATCAGCCGCAGCAGACAGTTCATGCGTCAATACTTGCCCTACCGTAATACCGTGAAAATTAATCGGTGTTCCGGTACGCATCGAGCCTAAATTATTCGTTTCTAAAATATATTGCGTGCCTTCAGCATTGGCTTTTAGCGGAGGAGGCAAACTTAAGCCCGTAAAATGTCGAGCCGATTCACCATTGCCGGGTTTCACTTCAATATATGCCCCAGAAATTAATGTGCCTAGCCCTGAAATCCCACCTAAACCAACTTGTGGACGAACCACCCAAAATAACGAGTTTTCATTTAAATAATTTGTCGCGCTCGCATTCATTTGTGCTGTGACAACAATAGTTTTCATATCGCTATTAATACTAATTGCCGTTACTTTACCCACTTCAACATCCAAATATTTGATTTTCGTTTTATCCACTTCAAGCCCTTCAGCTGTTGGAAAATCAATCGTCACCACAACGCCTTTTTCAGAAAACGATTTATAAATTAACCAACCGCTAACCAAAACAGCAATAATTGGCAGAAGCCAAATAAAGGATAATTCAGATTTTTTATTCAGACTGATATCGCTAATATCGTAATCGTCATTAAACTCTGTCATTTTTCACCTAGAAATATAACTATCGAAAATAAAATGGTGTGTCTTAGCATGTCGTTTATCATCTCATTTCATTTTGAAATATGGATTTATGCTATAAAAAAATCAAATACCATTCTTGCGAATACATGTATTCTTATAGTGATTTTATCAAGAGGATGCGTAGGCGTGTGAAAATATTCACTGGGAAATGCGCTATGTGATTTTAGTTTATCGTGTTTAAACTTTTTTATAGGTTATTTTTAAGCATAAAATCTCATTTTAACCCATATAAAAACAACGTATTACTAAAATCACTAGGCAACATATTTTGAAATTAATAACCCTGAAAACGCTATGATGAGGTTCATTCCAAACCAGACTAAACGTTTAGATGAATTGAAGCTCAATCAATTACAGTTTTTTACCAGTTACCCAATAAATTAATTCACTGATTGATTTATCATTCTGAATATATTTTTCGGCGTTACTATCGAGCAAATGGCTTTCGATAATTTTTTTAACATCACTTTTTTGAACTTGTGAATACATAACACCACCGGGATACACCAAAATATTAGGCCCCAAAGAACAAGGTCCAGCGCAGTCCATTCCACTAATGACAATTTCATCAAATAAGTTACGCTCATTGATTTCAAAAATAAATTCATTAAGAATATCAATACCACCGCGCCCTGCACAACTTCCACAAGGATGCGTACCCTCTTCTCGTTCTGTCGTGCAAACAAAAACGTGACCCTTCGGTTTGCTTGATTTTTTAGATTCTTCTTTTTCACTGTCTGATTTGGATTTGAAAAAATTGAACATTGTATTTTTCCTATTAATTATTTTAAAAAAAGCAACCAGGGTTTATTTTGATTTTTATATCCATGCGTTTCATTATAACAATATTACGATGAAACTAGAATGCCTTATCCTTGCATAATTCAAGGAGAACGCACTGGCAGTTTACTAATTGCGTTTAAATTCCATGGCGCAACTTCCAAGACACCCTCTAAATGTGCTTCAATTTTGTCATCAAAATCGGCTAAAAAATCCAGACCCGTTTGTACTTCTATTGCATCTATAGTTGTAATAAAACTGCTAAGCTGCTCTTTACCGCTAACCGTTTGAGGCACGACAAAAGCTAATGCAAAGGCGGGTTTACTATCTGTTTCTTCTGTCACATAAATTTTATAAAACGCTCTTGGAATAGTCACACGCCATGAAGAAGGCATACGCTCGGAATTATCACTAAAAATTGGCCCCGTAATAACCCACACTTTACCAAAATTCTTAGCAAAAAATGAAAGCTCCATTTCTTCTAAACGCTGCCACACTTGCTGATTTAATTTCGGTTTTTGTGGGCTGACATTGGTCATCAAAAAACTATCAGCTTGACCATAGCGACCGTATAGCATACTCATGGCGTGATTAGGTGCATTATGTCCGCGATCATAGCCACTTTTCGTATAATCCTCATGATCAACGCGATTAATACTCCGCCAATCTGTTTGAAAATGATTTGGTCGCTTTAAATGCGGCATATTTTCATCAACTGGTGTAAGCGCATATTCCACCCAAAGTGGATTGCCACGCAAATCCGAATAACCCAAAATAAAACCATTGTTTCGAAAAATACGAAACCATGTGTTCATGTTGATTGCTGAAATAAGCTGCGGAGTACCTTGATAAAGTAACGCAGGCCTTGCTATGAAAACCTCATAACCATATCCACAGATAACAAACGTAATAACAGGCAACACTACACGAGGATATTTTTCAATCACTCGAAAAAATGCAATAACAAAAGAAATTATTTTGTTCATCTGCGATGCATTAACCTAAACTTTTACTCGCCAATTCGTACACATCATTTGAAATATTTTCTGTTTCCATAATGCGTTGCAACTGATTCTTCATCAATATCTGTGCATTTAAGTTAACTTTACGCCATGCCGTTAAAGGCGTCAACATACGAGACGCTACCTGCGGGTTTATCTCATTTAATTCAATGATGGTATCGGCTAAAAACGTATAACCTTGACCATTTTTCGCATGAAAATTCACTGGATTATTTTGACTAAACGCGCCAATTAACGAACGTACCCGATTTGGATTTTTCAAATCAAATGCGGGATGTGTTCTCAATGCTTGAATAGTCTCAAATGCATCTGCTTGTGGACTACTTGCTTGTAGCGCAAACCATTTATCAATCACTAAGGCTTCATTTTCCCATTGTTCATAAAATTGCGTTAAACACGCCTGTTTTTCTGGATGCTTATTATTCACAATAACTGCCAATGCGGCCATTTGATCCGTCATATTTTTTGCTTGTCTAAATTGATCGTGAGCAATAGCGTGATTTTGGTCTGTATTTAATTTACCTAAAAAGGCTAAACACGCATTTTTCACTCGACGTCGGCCAATTGCCGCCGTGCTAAAGTCACCCGATTCGTCTTTATGATTTGCATGATAAAGCACTTCAAATTGTGCCGAGAATGTCTGAGCTAGTGTTGTTATTACCTGCTCACGAGCGCGATGAATCCCTTCAAAATCAACAATCGTCATGCACTCAGCTAAATACGTTTCTGACGGCAGTGCGAGCAATAATGAGAAATACGCCAAATCATCAATAGGTTGCGTGATAAATTTCTCAAACGTTTCAACTAAAATGGCATTGTTCTGCGCCTGAACTTCATCATTTTGCGCCACTAAGTCCAAAATAATCCGTTGCACCATTTGCTGCGATGCATCCCATCGATTAAATGAATCGCTATCATGTTGTGATAAAAAGGCGAGTTCTTCTAAACTGCGTGAAAATTCAATCACAACTGGCGCAGAGAATTCACGTAAAATGGATAAAACAGGTGCAGCATCAATACCATCAAAACAAAAAACCTGCTGCATTTGATTAAATTGCAACAAGGTAGGTGGCAATAAATCCAAACCTGTTGTTGAATCAAGTAATCCGATTTTAATTGGAATGAATAAAGGTTCTTGCTGATTAGGATAAGACTGAGAAAGTGTCAATGAAAAAACGTTTTCGGACGTATTATAATTCGTTTCGACTTTGACTTTAGGTGTTCCCGCTTGCGAATACCAACGACGAAATTGCGTTAAATCCACATCATTCGCATCCTGCATTGCACTGACAAAATCATCACACGTCACCGCCTGACCATCATGACGCTCAAAATATAAATCACTGCCGCGTCTAAATCCATCAACGCCCAGTAAAGTGTGAATCATACGGACAACTTCTGCGCCTTTTTCATACACTGTGAGCGTATAAAAATTATTGATTTCAATATAGGCTTCGGGGCGAACAGGATGCGACAGCGGACTGGCATCTTCTGCAAATTGGCGTGTGCGAAGTTGCGTGACATCCTCAATGCGTTTGACTGATTTCGAAGTACGATCAGCCGTAAATTCTTGATCTCGAAAAACCGTAAAGCCTTCTTTTAGACTTAATTGAAACCTATCACGGCAGGTAATACGATTGCCTGTCCAATTGTGATAATACTCATGTGCAATAACACCTTCGATACCTTCATAATCAAAATCCGTTGCCGTATCTGCACGCGCCAAAACAAACTTTGTATTAAATAC
>CAJBJW010000299.1 GCA_903953455.1 uncultured Pseudomonadota bacterium
GGTAAAGGTTTTGCTGGTGGTGTTAAAAGACATCATTTTAGTATGCAAGATGCAACACATGGTAACTCATTGTCGCATCGTGTGTTAGGTTCAATCGGTATGTGTCAAACACCTGGTCGAGTTTTTAAAGGTAAAAAAATGGCGGGGCATTTAGGTGCTGTCAAAACTACTATTCAAAACTTAACAATTCATGCCATTGATGCAGAGAGAAATTTAATCTTGGTTAAAGGTTCTGTGCCTGGTGCAAAAGGCGGTGATGTAGTAATTACTCCCGCGAGTAAAATGAAGAATAAAGGCTAGGTCATGGGATTGCAAATACCTGTTTTAAATCAAGAAAATAATGTTCAAGTAAGTGATTTTGTATTTGGACAGGATTTTAATGAAACACTTGTGCATCAGTTAGTGACACGCTATTTAGCGGGAGCGCGTGCTGGAACTAAGGCACAAAAAACTCGCTCAGACGTTAGTGGCGGTGGAATTAAGCCGTGGCGTCAAAAAGGTACTGGCCGTGCGAGATCGGGTACTACCCGTAGTCCGTTATGGCGTACTGGTGGTGTCACGTTTGCTGCAAGACCACGTAGTTATGATCAAAAATTGAACAAAAAAATGTTCCGAGTAGGGATTAGATCAATTTTATCTGAGTTATTGCGTCAGGGTCGTCTAGTTATGAGTAGTGAAGTTTTGGTAAGTACTCCAAAAACGAAAGTATTAAGTGCTCAACTAGATGCTATTCAGTCTAAACGCACATTAATAATTGTTGATACGGTAGATAAAAATTTGGCTTTAGCTTCTAGAAATATTCCGTATGTGCAAGTTGTTGAAGCTGCTAATCTAAATCCTGTATTACTAGTTGCGGCAGATAAAATTATTGTAACGCCAGGTGCGTTGCAGCAGTTAGAGGAGCGTTTAGCATGAGTTCAAATTTGTACCAATTGACACGCGTATTAGAAGCGCCTGTTATTTCAGAAAAAAGTACAGTTGCAGCTGAAAAAGATAAGCAAATTGTTTTTAAAGTGCAGCGTAATGCAACTAAGAAGCAAGTTAAAAGTGCCGTCGAAGCAATGTTTAATGTCGAAGTTGATGCCGTACGTGTATTAAACGTTAAGGGTAAGCAAAAGAGATTCGGGCGTTCGTTAGGTCAGCGTTCAGATTGGAAAAAGGCTTATGTAAAGCTAAAATCCGGTCATGATATTGAATTCGCCACGGCTTAATTGATAGAGAAAAGGAAACGGTAAAATTTATGGCGATTGTAAAGTCAAAACCGACCTCACCCGGATCACGGTTTGTAGTACGCGTAAAAAATGACGCTTTGCACAAAGGTAAGCCTTTTGCAGCTCTTCTAGAGAAAAAAAGTAAAACAGGTGGTAGAAATAATAATGGTCGCATCACAACAAGACATGTTGGCGGTGGGCATAAACAACATTATCGCTTGATTGATTTTAAGAGAAATAAATTAGATATACCGGCAATTGTAGAAAGATTAGAGTATGATCCTAATAGAACTGCAAATATTGCTTTGGTTTTATATAAAGATGGTGAGCGTAGATATATTATTGCGCCTAAAGGACTTGAAGTAGGTCAAGAGATTATTTCTTCTGAGGTAGTGCCTGTCAAAGTTGGAAATTGTATGCCATTGCGCAATATACCAGTCGGTACGACAGTGCATTGTGTAGAACTGAAAGCAGGTAAAGGTGCTCAAGTTGCAAGAAGTGCTGGAACATCGGTTCAGTTAGTTGCACGTGATGGTGTTCATGCAACGCTTAGATTACGTTCTGGTGAAATGCGTAAAGTATTAGCTGATTGTCATGCTGTTATTGGTGAAGTTTCTAATTCAGAACACAGTTTAGCTTCATTAGGTAAAGCTGGAGCATCAAGATGGCGTGGTATTAGACCAACAGTTCGTGGTGTAGTTATGAACCCTGTTGATCACCCGCATGGTGGTGGTGAGGGTAGAACATCTGGTGGTAGACATCCAGTGTCACCTTGGGGTATGCCTACAAAAGGCTACAAAACAAGAAAGAATAAACGGACTGATAATATGATTATTAGACGTCGTAAGTAATTAGAGAGGAATTAGCGTGCCGCGTTCAATTAAAAAAGGTCCTTTTATTGATCATCATCTCTTTAAAAAAGTTGAAGATGCCGTAAAAAGCAGTAGTAGGAAACCGATTAAAACCTGGTCTAGAAGATCAATGATTATTCCTGATATGTTGGGCTTGACCATTGCAGTTCATAATGGAAAGTTACACATCCCCGTTCTCGTTACTGAGAATATGGTGGGTCATAAATTAGGCGAATTTGCACCCACTCGTACCTATAAAGGTCACGTGGCTGACAAGAAATCTAAGTAGGATGAACGATGGAAATTTCAGCAAAATTAAGTAATGCACCTTTGTCTGCTCAGAAAGCAAGATTGGTCTGCGATCAAATTCGTGGTCTTCCTGTTGAAAAAGCATTGAATGTACTAAAGTTTAGTCCAAAAAAAGCTGCGTTTATTGTTAAAAAAGTTTTAGAATCAGCAATCGCTAATGCAGAGCACAATGAAAGTGCTGACATTGATGAGTTGAAAGTGTCTACTGTTTTTGTTAATGAAGCAGCAACACTAAAAAGATTTAAGGCAAGAGCTAAAGGTCGTGCGAACCATATCCTTAAAAGAACCTGCCATATCACCATTAAAGTTGCAGAAAGCGAGTAGGGGATAACATGGGTCAAAAAGTACATCCAACTGGCATAAGACTTGGTATCGTAAAAGATTGGAATTCACGCTGGTATGCAAGCAGCAAGGATTACGCGAATTTTTTACATCAAGACTTGAGAGTCAGAGAGTTTTTAAGAAAAAAATTAGCACATGCTTCGGTAAGTCGTATCCAAATTAATCGTCCTGCAAATAATGCACAGATTACTATTTATACAGCTCGTCCAGGTATTGTAATAGGTAAAAAAGGCGAAGACATTGAAGTCTTAAAGCAAGAAATTGCAAAGATGATTGGTGTTCCTGTGCAATTAAATGTAGAAGAAATCAGAAAACCTGAATTAGACGCATATTTAGTTGCTGAAGGGGTTGCACAACAACTTGAAAAGCGTATCATGTACCGTCGTGCAATGAAACGTGCTGTAACGAATACTATGCGTTTAGGTGCTGAAGGTATCAAAATAAATGTAGGTGGTCGTTTAAACGGTGCGGAAATTGCGCGTAGTGAGTGGTATAGAGAAGGACGGGTTCCTTTGCATACACTCCGCGCGGATATTGATTACGCAACAGCAGAAGCACATACAACCTATGGAATTATCGGCATTAAAGTGTGGATTTTCAAAGGTGAAGTGTTTGACATTGATGCGCATAAAGCATCTATTAACTCTGACTCTAAGAAATAGTTGAAGGAAGAAAAAGATGCTTCAACCCAAAAGAACAAAATTTCGTAAGCAGCACAAAGGAAAGAACAACGGTATTGCTGTTCGTGGCTCATCAGTTAGTTTTGGTGAGTTCGGTCTTAAAGCAGTAACCCGTGGTCGATTAACAGCACGTCAAATTGAGGCGGCACGTAGAACAATTTCTCGTCACGTAAAACGTGGTGGTAAAATTTGGATTCGTGTTTTCCCAGATAAGCCAATAACTGAAAAACCCTTGGCAGTTCGTATGGGTAAAGGTAAAGGTAGTGTAGAATATTGGGTTGCCCAAGTTCGTCCTGGAACAATGCTTTATGAAATTCAAGGCGTTTCCGAAGAATTAGCGCGTGAGGCTTTCACATTGGCTTCAGCGAAATTGCCTTTGAAAACACTATTTACTGTACGGACGATAATGTAATGAAATTGAAAGCAAGTGAATTACGTCAAAAGTCTCATGAAGAATTGTCAACGATGTTGATTGATTTGTCACGTGAGCGCTTTACCCTTCAAATGCAAAAGGGTACTGGACAACTTTCAAAAACGGCGCAAGTAAAAAAAGTACGACGTGACGTTGCTCGCGTTCAAACTGTGTTAAACGAGATGGCGAGAGCGTAGTATGAGCGAAGATACAGCAAAATTACGAACCATTACGGGTCGTGTTGTTAGTGATAAGATGGACAAAACAATTACTGTTTTGGTAGAGAGAGTCGTAAAACATCCTGTTTATGGGAAGTATATAAAACGCTCAACAAAGATGATGGCACACGATGAGCAAAATACATGTCATGAAGGTGATGTGGTTGCGATTACATCTTGTCGTCCAATGTCTAAAAATAAGACATTTAAATTAGTGCAAGTTTTAGAACGTACTAATAAATAATCAATTAAAAGATTAATTTATATTTTAGGAATAAATCATGATTCAGATGCAAACTAACCTTGAGGTCGCCGATAATAGCGGCGCAAAAAAGGTCATGTGTATCAAAGTACTTGGTGGTTCGCATAGGCGTTATGCTGGCATTGGTGATATTATTAAAGTCAGTATAAAAGATGCGATTCCACGTGGAAGAGTAAAAAAAGGTGAGGTTTATAACGCTTTAGTTGTACGTACAAGTAAAGGTGTTCGCCGTGCTGATGGTTCAGTAATTCGATTTGATGGAAATGCAGCTGTTATTCTAAATAATAATTTGCAACCATTGGGTACACGTATTTTTGGCCCAGTGACCCGTGAACTGAGAGGCGAAAAATTTATGAAAATTATTTCATTAGCGCCTGAAGTATTATAAGGGTAGGGACTTAAATTATGAAAAAAATCAAAACAGGTGACGAAGTTATTGTTCGTATCGGTAAAGATAAGGGCAAAAGCGGACGTGTAACTCAAGTTTTAAAAAATAACAAGATTCTTGTTGAAGGTATAAATCAGGTCAAAAAAAGTCAAAAACCAAACCCAAATGATGGTACACAGGGTGGTTTTGTGACTAAAGATATGCCTATTGAAATTTCAAACGTAGGATTGTATAACCCTGTAACTAAAAAAGCTGATAAAGTTGGTTTTAGATTTCTTGAAGATGGAAAAAAAGTCAGGTTCTTTAAATCAACTAATGAAGTTGTGGATGCATAAGGTGAATCATGGCTAGATTAGAAGCAGTATACAAAGAAAAAATTCGCCCTGCACTCATTGAACAGTTTGGTTATAAATCTGTTATGCAGGCGCCACGTATTACTAAAATTACTCTTAATATGGGTGTAAGTGGTGCGGTTGCCGATAAAAAAGTATTGCAGTTTGCGGTAGGCGATATGGAAAAAATTGCAGGTCAAAAACCGATTATAACTTTAGCAAGAAAATCTATTGCTGGATTTAAAATTCGTGACGATATGCCTATTGGTTGTAAAGTTACGCTGCGTAGTGATAAAATGTACGAATTTTTAGATCGATTAATTAGTATATCAATACCGCGTATCAGAGATTTTAGAGGCTTGAATCCTAAAAGTTTTGATGGGCGTGGTAATTATTCAATGGGTGTTAAAGAGCAAATTATCTTCCCAGAAATTGATTACGATAAAATTGACATGCTACGCGGAATGGATATTACCATTACGACTACGGCGCAGACCAATGAAGAAGGTTTAGCGTTGTTGAAGTTGTTTAATTTTCCATTTAAGCACTAAAGGTAATTAGTCATGGCAAAAAAATCAATGATTGCGCGTGAAGAAAAGCGTAAACAATTAGTAAAAAAATACGACGTTAAGCGTAAGTCTTTAAAAGAAATTATTAGAGATCCTAACGCTTCTTTCGAAGATAAAGAATCTGCTCATTTGCAACTTCAAAAATTACCTAGAGATTCTAGTGCGTCTCGGGTGCGTAACCGTTGTAATTTAACCGGTCGCCCACATGGCTACTATCGCAAATTCGGCTTAAGTCGCAATAAACTACGTGAAGCAACAATGCGTGGTGATGTGCCTGGTGTTGTTAAGGCGAGCTGGTAATTTCTGTTGGATCAATTTTGGAGAATTAAACAATGAGTATGACAGATCCAGTAGCGGATATGCTGACACGCATTAGAAATGGTCAGTCTGCTGGTAAAAAATTTATTAAACAACCTTCATCTAAACTTAAAGTATCTATTGCAAAAGTACTTAAGGAAGAAGGTTACATTACAGACTTTAGCACCGAAACCAACGGTAGTCACACAGAGATGACTGTTGATTTGAAATATTACAAGGGTGCGCCTGTTATTGAAAATATTAAACGAATCAGCAGACCAGGTTTGCGGATTTATAAATCAAAAGATGAATTACCTAAAGTTCTTGGTGGACTGGGTATCGCTATCGTATCTACCTCAAATGGGGTTATGACGGATAGGGCTGCTCGCGCTATTGGACATGGTGGTGAAGTCATTTGCACTGTTTGCTAACAAAGGCGTAGTTATGTCAAGAATTGCTAAAGCCCCTGTTACTATTCCAAGTGGTGTTGATATTAAAGTAGATGGAAACAACGTAACCGTAAAGGGTGTAAAAGGTCAGTTGTCATTTAATCTTAATTCTTTAATCACGCTTAATATCGCGGAAAATATAATTTCTGTGCAATGGGATAGTAGCGATAAAAATGCAACAGCTCAGGCTGGTACAGCGAGAGCTATTGTAAATAATATGGTAACCGGCGTATCAGCTGGTTTTGAAAAGAAATTGACACTTGTTGGTGTTGGTTATAGAGCGCAAGCGAAAGACAATGTTTTGAATTTGGCGCTTGGTTTTTCACATCCAATTGATTTTCAGATTCCTTCAGGTGTTACAGTTGAAACACCAAGCCAAACTGAAATTATTCTTAAAGGTAGTGACAAGCAGTTAGTTGGTGAAATTGCTGCTAAGATTCGTGCTTATCGTCCACCAGAACCTTATAAAGGTAAAGGAGTTCGTTACGCAGATGAGCATGTTGCTAGAAAAGAAGCTAAGAAAAAATAAGGTGGCGTGAATGGATAAGAAACAGGCTCGAATGAAACGCGCATTAAAATTGCGTAGTCAAATTAAAAAATTAGGTGCTACAAGATTGTCAATTCATAAGACGTCACAGCACATTTATGCACAGATTATCAGTGGAGATGGCACTACTACTTTAGCTAGCGCATCGACTAATCAAGTTGAATTGAGAGCAATTGTTAATGGGGCAAATAATATTGCTGCGGCAACAGTTGTGGGTCGTACAATTGCTGAAAAAGCGCTTGCAGTTGGTGTTAAAGAGGTTGCGTTTGATCGTTCAGGATTTAAATATCATGGATGTGTTAAGGCTCTAGCTGATGCAGCTCGTGAAGCTGGTTTGAAATTTTAGGAGATTACAATGGCTACAGCACCTGCTCAAGGTTCAACTGACGGCTTACAAGAGAAACTAGTGAACGTTAGACGCGTTGCTAAAGTTGTTAAAGGTGGTCGTGTATTTGGTTTTACTGCATTAACAGTTGTTGGTGATGGTGAAGGTCGTGTTGGTTATGGCGTGAGCAAAGCTCGTGAAGTTCCAATTGCTATTCAGAAGTCATTAGAGCAAGCACGTAAGAATATGCGTAAAGTTGAATTGAAAGGTGATACCTTGCAATATGCAGTAACTAATACAACTGGCGCAGCGAAGATTTTTATGCAACCCGCATCTGAAGGTACTGGTATTATTGCTGGTGGCGCTATGCGCGCAGTTTTTGAAGTTGTTGGTGTGCACAATGTATTGGCAAAATGTATTGGGACAAATAACCCGATCAATGTCGTTCGTGCTACGATTAACGGCCTAACTGGAATGCATAATGCTCACCAAATTGCCGCAAAACGTGGCTTATCTGTTGAACAAATCAGTAGGTAACTAGATGAGTAATATGTTAAATGTCACAATGACAAAAAGTCGTTTTGGTCGGTTGCCAAATCATCGCGCATGTTTAAAAGGTTTGGGATTACGTAAAATTAATCAAACTGTCTGCGTTTTGAATACACCCGAAATCAGAGGGATGATCAACAAAGTAGCATATATGCTAAAAGTTGAGGAGGTTTAATGTTTTTAAATACAATTAAAGCTGCTGATGGTGCTCGTAAAAAGTCTAGACGTGTAGGTCGTGGTATTGGCTGTACTATGGGTAAGACATGTGGGCGTGGTCACAAAGGTCAAAAA
>CAJBJW010000300.1 GCA_903953455.1 uncultured Pseudomonadota bacterium
GGTTATTTGAATTGCAGTAGCTAATGCACGACGCGCCGCATCACCCGTTACCAAAGGTTGATCTCCAGTTTGAATGCACGACACAAACTGCTCAATTTCAGCCATCAGCGCATCACTCGTTTCAAATACCGCTTCCTCGCTGATAATTTCTGGCACGTTAGGAAACATTTCTTTTTCTCCTGTGCGATATTTTTGCAAAATACGATTTTGAAAATCAACTGACGCATACGAACTTGGTCTAAATAAACGCATTTTGCGCTCAAGTTTCATACTAATTCGACTAGCCGTCACATTAGCAACGCAACCATTTTTGAACGTGATACGTGCATTGGCAATATCGGTTCCTTTAGTTAAAACGGGTGTGCCACTTGCATCAATTCGCTCTACTTCGCAATTCACTAGGGCTAAAATAATATCAATATCATGAATCATTAAATCAAGCACCACGCTTACATCATTCGCACGCGGATTAAAAGGCGCTAAGCGATGTGACTCAATAAACAACGGCTTTTCATCTTTATCTAATGCTAAAACAGCTGGATTAAAACGCTCTAAGTGACCTACTTGCAAAATGAGATTCTTTTCTTTTGCAATGGCAATTAATTCATCCGCTTGCTCAACGGTGGTGGTAATCGGTTTTTCAATTAAAACGTGTGCACCCGCATTTAAAAAATCTTTTGCTACTTGATAATGCAGTGTGGTTGGTACAACGATGCTTACCGCATCAACGTGTCCAAGCAAACTAGTATAATCCGTGAAGGCTTTTGCACCGTGTTGTTGAGCAATGGTTTGTGCGGTTTCTTCATTTATATCTACCACCGCAACCAAATCGCAATCTGGCAATGTCGCGTATTTTTCAGCATGAAATTTACCTAAATAACCTGTGCCAATCACAGCGCATTTTAATTTTATCATTGAATACCCTTTACTCTTTTGAGCAATATATTGTTAATAATTGTGAAAATTCAGCGCGAGTTATTTCCTCCGCGCCTAAACTGACGAGATGCTCACTGTAAACTTGACAATCAATCAACGCAAAACCTTTTGATTTTAATTGATTAACGCAATGCACAAACGCAACTTTTGATGCATCATTTTGCGTGTGAAACATCGACTCACCAAAAAATATTTTACCTAATGCAATACCATATAAACCGCCTACAAGCTGACCCTCACGCCACGCTTCAAATGAATGTGCAACGCCTTCTTTGTGTAACTTGGAATAGGCTGTTTTTATCTCTTCACTTATCCACGTTCCTTCTGCATTAACACGCAATTTGGCGCAATTTTCCATGACAGAATCAAACGCATGATTGGTTGTTACCTCAAATTTCTTTTGTCTCAGCGTCTTCGCTAATCGTGTTGAAATATGCAATTTTTCAGGAAAAAGCACTAAACGTGGATTTGGAGACCACCAAAGAATCGGCTCACCATCACTAAACCACGGAAACACACCGTGCCTGTATGCATTAATCAATCGCGCACTCGATAAACACCCACCAGCAGCAAGCAAACCGTTAGGTTCATCTAGCGCCAGATTTAACGGTGGAAACGGTTGAGTAGGATAGTGCGGATCAAGAAACGGTAATTCGATCAATCGCCTACTGCTCTAAAAATTTATCTGCATCAAGCGCTGCCATGCAACCCGCACCCGCCGATGTAATCGCTTGTTTGTAAACGGAGTCCATGACATCGCCCGCGGCAAAAACACCAGGAACACTGGTTGCTGTCGCATTGCCTTCAATCCCACTATTCACTTTAATATAGCCATGGGCCATATCAAGTTGACCAGCGAAAATTTCCGTATTGGGATTATGACCGATCGCAATAAATACACCATGCACATCAATATCTTTTGTTGTGCCGTCTTGCGCATTTTTAATGCGAATACCCGTCACACCCATCTCATCACCAAGCACTTCATCAAGTTCACAAAACCACTCAATCTCTACATTTCCATTTTTGGCTTTTTCAAGTAACTTATCAGACAAAATTCTTTCTGAGCGAAACTTATCACGACGATGAATAACCGTTACTTTTGACGCAATATTCGATAAATATAACGCTTCTTCAACGGCTGCATTACCACCGCCAATGACTGCAACAGGCTTGCCGCGATAGAAAAAACCATCACAGGTTGCACATGCTGAAACACCGCGTCCTTTGAACGCCTCTTCCGACTCTAACCCTAAATAACGCGCCGATGCACCTGTCGCAATAATTAAGGCGTCGCAAGTATATACACCACTATCACCCGTTAAAGTGAAAGGTCGTTTACTTAAATCGGCTGTGTGAATATGATCAAAAATAATCTCAGTTGCGAAACGCTCAGCGTGATTTAGCATACGCGTCATTAAATCCGGACCTTGTACGCCATCAACATCACCAGGCCAATTATCTACTTCCGTTGTGGTCGTTAATTGACCACCTTGTTGCATTCCCGTAATCATGACCGGTTTTAAGTTCGCACGGGCTGCATAAATAGCCGCTGTATAACCCGCAGGACCTGAACCTAAAATTAACAACTTACAATGTTTTGCTTCGCTCACAAAAAAGTCTCCAAAATAATGAAAGTAATAAGTTTTGAATTATGTCAATGAAATAGCGTCTCGTAAATGTTTTCTTACGTTATAATTCAATTACTGCATAAATTCACTTACTTATAAGAAGGAACAATGACTACAAATTATAATGATGTACGCAACAATTTACTGGCTATGCTTGAAGAACTCGACGAGCGGTTAACAACAATCACGCAACACGTTCGTCACGCTGACACCGACATTGAAAAAGATTCTGAAGAACAAGTCACACAAAATGAAGGCAATGAAGTCGAGGATTACCTTGGGAATTCAGCACGACGCGAAATCAAGGCCATTAAAGAAGCGCTTGCTCGTATAGATCGCGGTGATTACCACATTTGCCAAACATGTGGTGAAGAAATTAATCCTGAACGATTAAAGGTGATACCTTATTCCAATGTTTGTATTAAATGCGCCCAACAAGTTGAACAATAAAAAACCATCTAATCATCAATAAATTTTAAGCAAAAAAAAGCCCTGCTTTACAGGGCTTTCTCTTTATTGGCTCCCCCGGACGGGCTCGAACCGCCGACCCAATGATTAACAGTCATTTGCTCTACCAACTGAGCTACAGGGGAATAAACTTCTTTAAATGGTGCGCTCGGAGAGATTCGAACTCCCGACCGATCGGTTCGTAGCCGATTACTCTATCCAGCTGAGCTACGAGCGCGTAGTTCAGACATCATTATGAGAGATTGTTACATTTCTGTCAAACACTTTTTTCAAAAAAAATGTCTTTTAAAAATGAAAAAACTAAAAATAAAATAAATTCAACTAGTTGAAAAAATCAATCAATAACTTTAGGAACCAAATACAACCCATCTTCCGTTTTAGGGGCATTTTTTTGAAAATAATCACGTTGATTAACCTCTGTAACCTCATCAACACGCAGTCGCTGCACTTGATCCATTGGATGTGCCATGGGTTTAACATGCGTTGTATCTAACGCAGCCATTTGTGTCATTAAGGTTAAAATACCATTTAAATCTGAGGCGTAAGCATCTACATTTTGCTCTTCAATACCTAACCGGGCTAAATGCGCTATTTTTTTTACTTCTTCTGCTGACAACATTGCCATATCTCCACTAAATATATTTTGAATTTTATATTATCATGCCCGCAATATTTTATCGCTTGCTCAATGACATGCTTGATTGATAAAGTAACATAATTTTTATCTTCACATAAAGGATACAACTAGAAATGTTCAAGAGAATTCGCGGTCTTTTTTCCAACGATTTGTCTATAGATTTAGGAACCGCCAATACATTAATTTATATCCCCGGACAGGGTATTGTACTCAATGAACCTTCCGTTGTAGCAATAAAAGAAGATAAAATTCGTGGTGCAAAAACCATCGCAGCAGTGGGCCTCGAAGCTAAATTAATGTTAGGGCGCACACCAGGAAATATTACGGCTATCCGCCCCCTCAAAGATGGTGTCATTGCAGATTTTGCCGTCACTGAGCGCATGCTTCGCTACTTCATTGAGAAGGTGCATAAAAGTAAATTTTTGCGTCCAAGTCCACGTATCTTAATTTGTGTGCCTTGCGGTTCTACGCAAGTTGAGCGCCGAGCCATTAGAGAATCAGCCGCTATGGCAGGTGCACGCGAAGTCTATTTAATTGAAGAGCCTATGTCTGCTGCAATGGGCGCAGGTCTCCCTGTGGCAGATCCTTGTGGTTCTATGGTGCTTGACATAGGCGGTGGCACGTCAGAAGTTGCGATTATTTCTATTAATGGGATTGTGTATTCTAATTCTGTTCGAATTGGTGGTGATCGCTTTGATGAAGCCATTGTGAACTATGTAAAACGTAACTACGGTACATTAATTGGTGAAACAACCGCTGAACGGATTAAACAAGAAATTGGCACCGCATACCCTGGCAGTTCGATGCGTGAAATTGAAATTACAGGTCGCAATTTAGCCGAAGGCGTCCCACGCAGTTTCACACTAAATAGCAATGAAATTTTAGAAGCGCTTCAAGAGCCACTATCAGGTATTGTCGGCGCTGTTAAGTTGGCACTTGAGCAAACACCACCCGAATTAGGCTCAGACGTCGCCAGTCGTGGTATTTATTTAACAGGCGGTGGTGCGCTACTAAAAGACATAGATCGCTTAATTTCTGAAGAAACGGGATTACCTGTTCATATTGCAGACGACCCCTTGACATGTGTTGCACGCGGGGGAGGTATGATTTTGGAAATGCTAGACAAAAAAGGCGTATCCACATTTTCTCTCGAATAAATAATCCACGTCGTTTCTTGAATGTTCGCGTTAACTAAGGCCGCTTCTGTTAACGCGAATGGATTTTAATTTTATTTATGGATTGTCGCCATTAAACTCTTATTTGCAACCAGCTCATCAATTAACTTGCGTTTGTTGATTGCAATTATTGCATCTATCACCTTGTTAATTACCGATTACCGTAGCGAACGCTTATTGCCGCTACGTGCAACATTATCTGTATTAACGGATTCACTCAAATACGCCGTCGATTTACCCGTCAGCCTTTTTGAAAAGGTATCAAGCGAATTATCAAGTTACGATACGCTAAAAAAAGAAAATACATCGCTACGCCAAGAGCAACTTATCAATAGAACGCAGTTACTTAAGTTTGATGCACTTGAAAAAGAAAATATTCGTTTGCGTGCCTTACTAGAAAATTCATTTAAATTAGGTGAACAAGTTCTTATTGCAGAATTGTTATCAATTAACTTGGTCGCTGATGAGCATATTATGGTTGTCAATAAAGGCACACGCTTTGGTGTTCATCCACAGCAACCCGTTCTTGATGTTAACGGCGTCGTAGGTCAAGTATTTCGTGCCCTACCCTTTAGCTCTGAAATTATGCTTATTACCGATCCAAATCATGCAATTCCTGTTCAAGTCAATCGTAACGGATTACTCACCATTGCCGTCGGTAGCGGCATGTCAAATCAACTCAACCTGCCTTATTTACCCAATAATGCGGATATTCGCCCCGGTGACTTATTAATTACGTCGGGACTTGGTGGTGTTTTTCCTGCTGGCTATCCTGTGGGAATTGTCGATGATTTCCCCGAAACCAATAATAAATCCATTCCGCACATTACCGCTACGCCAAAATCACTTTTAGATAGAAAGCGTGAAGTATTGATTGTGTGGGGAAGTAATGCGCTGATGCCACTCACCACTCCACTAAGTAAAACACCCGCCGATAATGAACAATAGCTATAGCGCAATGCGTATTTTCATCACATTATTCTTTGCCATGTGTTTGCGCATCACGCCCCTATCTGACACACTCGCTCCCCTCAATCCAGATTGGGTATTGCTTGTGCTTATCTACTGGAGCCTTGCTATTCCTGAGAGCGTAGGCATTGCCCATGCGTGGTTTTTGGGGATTTTAGTGGACGTGTTATTGGGTCGGCATTTTGGGCAAAATGCCTTCATTTATTCACTCGTCATTTACGCCTGCTTAGTTTGGCATAAACAATTGCGCCAGTTCCCTGTTGTTCAACAAAGCGCTTTTATTTTCCTATGTTTATTATTTTCACAATTGCTGTTTTTCTGGTTTAAAAATGTTCATGCCTCTGTACAAATTACCGGTATATTTTGGCTACCCATTTTTAGCGGCACCGTACTATGGCCATTTATCTACCAACTTATGCGTTCAATTCGTCGGCTTTAACCGTCACACTTCACATTTATGCCACGTGCTTATAGCCTTCAAGATAATTCCGTTGAAAATCGCGTCTTTTTCAATCGAATTGTTGCTGCTTTTTTTATCGTTGTTCTACTCACCGCTGGACTGGTTGTGCGACTGGTTTATCTGCAAATTGTCGGGCACGAACACTACGCTACGCTGGCCAAAGAAAATAGTGTAAAAATTCAACCTCTCGTACCTGCTCGAGGCTTAATTTACGATCGCAACGGCAAAGTTCTTGCTGAAAACACACAGTCTTTTAGCCTTGAACTCATCCCCGAGCAAATTAGCGACATGGATGCCACACTTTTACAACTGCAAAAACTGCTCAATATTCCTAACGAAAAAATCGAGCAATTCCAAAAACAACGTAAACATCAAAAACGATTTATCAGCACCCCCTTACTCCTAAGCATGACGGATGAAGAAATTGCGAAATTTGCCGTTGTACGCCCCTATTTTACCGGCGTTGATATTGCCTCACGACTTGTTCGAAATTATCCCTACAGCGACCTATCGGCACATGTCGTGGGCTACGTTAGTCGTATCAATGAAGCTGAAATGAAAACATTGCCGATATCTGAATATCGAGGATCAAGTCATGTTGGAAAACTGGGCATTGAAAGTTTTTATGAAACCCAATTACATGGCAAAACGGGGTATGTCGAAATTGAAACAAACGTGCAATCACGGGCAATCAACACCTTCAATACCGTGCCACCTGTTTCAGGTGCAAACCTACATTTAACACTTGATATTGATTTACAAAAAACAGCGTATGATGCACTTGAAGGCTATAACGGCGCTGTCGTAGCACTTGACGTCACCACAGGTGGCGTTTTAGTGTTTTCAAGTCGTCCTGGCTTTAATCCTAATCCGTTTGTTGTAGGGATTGATTACGACGCCTATCAGAATTTGCAATCCTCTGAAAATCAACCTCTCTACAATCGTGCACTACGTGGTTTATATCCCCCCGGATCAACGATGAAACCGTTTGTCGCACTGGCAGGCCTAGAATACAATGCAGTAGGATTTGATCAAAAACACTATTGCCCAGGGTTTTATCAACTACCCAATGTGCCACATAAATACCGCGACTGGAAACATGGCGGTCACGGATGGGTAGGCATGAGTGAGGCGATCACAGAGTCCTGTGACGTATATTTTTACAGTTTAGCATCTGTTTTAGGCATTGATAATATGCACCATTTTTTACAGCAATTTGGTTTTGGTGAAAAATCAGGCATTGATTTGGTTGGCGAAAAAACAGGCTTACTCCCTTCACGTGAATGGAAAAAACAACAAAAAAATCAAAACTGGTATCCCGGTGAAACGCTCATTACGGGGATTGGTCAAGGATATTTGCAAGTCACGCCCATTCAACTTGCTCGGGCAACTGCTATCCTCGCCAATGGAGGAAAAACCATCACACCGTTTCTGGTTGATAAAATTGTCAGCCCATCCCAAACCCAAGACAATGCAAAACCGATTGAAAAAACCATTCCACTCAAAAGTGCGAATATTGCACATATAACCGATGCTATGATCAATGTTGTTCACGATTCACATGGTACTGCAAAAAATATCGGCAAACATATCAGCTATCAAATTGCTGGCAAAACAGGCACAGCACAAGTGTTCAATATCAAACAAGAAGCGCGTTATAACGAAAACGCTATTGATTTTAAATTACGTGATCATGCACTATTTATCGCCTTTGCCCCCGCTGATAATCCTAAAATTGCAATTGCTGTTGTTGTTGAGAATGGCGGGCATGGTGGCTCGGTAGCGGCACCAATTGCTGATAAGGTTATTCAACAATATTTGGAGAGTATCAATGTACATTGAAACCCGTCATGAAGAATTTGAGAAACACTCGTTTATCGGTCATATTCTGCGTAAATTGCATATTGATATTCCTTTATTTGTCACGCTGGTATTAATTTCAATTCTTAGCTTTGTCATTCTCTACAGCGCAGGTGGACAAAGTGTAGATGTGTTAATCCGTCAAGCGATGCGCGTAGCGTTAGCCTTTACGCTAATGATTTTTTTGGCTCACATAGATCCATATCAATTCAAACGCTGGTCGGTTATTTTATTTAGTTTAGGGATTTTGCTGCTGCTGGCAGTTCTCATTTTAGGTGAAATCGGCAAAGGAGCGCAGCGCTGGCTTGAGCTAGGCGCTTTCCGCTTTCAGCCTTCAGAAATGATTAAAATTACCACTCCCATGATGATTGCGTGGTACTTAGCTGAATATGCACTACCACCAAAACCTAAACAATTACTCATCGCAAGTTTACTCATTATTTTGCCGACCCTGCTTATTGCAAAACAACCTGATTTAGGTACGGCGCTACTGGTAGCAAGCTCAGGCGCAGCGGTACTATTTTTTTCAGGTCTTTCATGGTGGTTTATTATTGGGATTGGTTCGCTACTAACAGCACTAACGCCTATACTCTGGCATTTCATGCACGACTATCAACGCGCTCGTGTACTGACATTTTTAAATCCAGAAGCCGATCCACTCGGACGCGGTTATCACATTATTCAATCTAAAATTGCGATTGGCTCAGGCGGTGTGTACGGTAAAGGTTGGCTTGGTAGTACGCAATCCGAACTCGATTTCCTTCCCGAAAGCTCAACCGATTTTATCTTTGCTGTCTTTGCGGAAGAATTTGGCTTATTTGGTTGCGTCAGTTTATTGATTTTGTATTTACTGATCATTGGACGCTGCCTCTATATTGCAGCGCAAGCCCGTGATACTTATTGCCGTTTGCTAGCTGGTAGTTTAGCGTTCACTTTTTTTGTGTATGTTTTTGTCAATATCGGCATGGTCATTGGCGTACTACCTGTGGTGGGCGTGCCTTTACCTTTGGTGAGTTATGGCGGTACATCCATTGTGACACTGTGCGCGGGATTTGGAATTTTAATGTCCATTCATACCCACAAAAAATTATTACACAATTGAAACCGTAATTTAAACCAATTCACGGTACAATGCGCAAAGAAAATAAATTTTCTCAATAACCCTGTCCATTCAACGTGTTTAAAAGGTGAGTTTTATGAATTTCAACGATTTCCTTAGTGACTTAAAAAGCAAAGCCAGTGAATTAAAAACACAGGCATTAAAATTTAAAAATAAAGATTTTTTAGATGCCGCTATGGCGGGTTCTGCGCTGATTGCGATGGCTGATGGGCATATTAGCTCAGAAGAAAAACAAAAAATGATTAAATTCATTGAAAATCACGATGCTTTATCTATTTTTACGACAAGTGACGTGATCAAAGCCTTTCAAGATTTTGTAGGTCAAATTGAATTTGATAAAGATATTGGCGAAGCAAAAGCCTATTTAGCGATTGGCAAAATGAAAAACAATGAAGAAGCAGGTCGTTTACTCGTTCGCATGATTATTGCCATTGCCTCGTCAGATGGTAATTTTGATTCTCACGAACAATCTGTTGCTAGCAAAATTGCTAAAGAACTGACCTTAAATCCGTCAGAATTTGGTTTAAACTAACATGGTGAGCGCCAGCGAAAAGTTTACGGTTATTGAAAGCGAACGTATTGCTGGCGCCACTTTTGATGTGGTGCGTTATGACTCGCTTCAAGGCTCAGATGATCTCAACGTAGCGGAAAAAATATTTTTTGCTAATCAAGCCAAGATTTATTTAAAAATGGTGCGAGTCACACTGCAAAATAGCGAATTATTACTCGAGCCTAGTGCCTTATATTTTATGAAAGGGCATTTGCAACTTGAATCCACCACTGGCGGCGGTATTGCAAAAGGCTTGATGCGTAAGTTTTTAAGCGGTGAAACACTTTTTCAATCGCGTATCAAAGGCAGTGGCGAAATTTTTTTAGAACCCAGTTTTGGTCATTATCTACTTTTTAATATTGATAATGATGGGCTCATTTTCGATAAACGTGCTTTTTATTGCGCATCCGGTGGCATTGAAGTCAGTGCAAAACTCCAACAAAATATCTCTAGCGCCTTATTTGGCGGCGAAGGTTTTTTCCAAACCCAAGCAAAAGGCACAGGTATAGTGGTTTTAATTTCGCCTGTTCCTGTCACTGAATTGCTTGTTTATGAATTGGCAGCAGGTGAAACTTTGTCCGTTGACGGTAATTTTGCTTTTGTACGCACAGCTAACGTGAGTTTTCATGCACAAATGTCGAGCAAATCGCTATTTAGCACCGTAATGAGTGGTGAATTACTGCTACAAACATTCACCGGTCCGGGTACCGTTTGGCTTGCACCCACGCAAGGTGTTTATGACAAAATGAAATTACCTTATGGCGTTTCACAATTAAGTCATAACGCAGGTTCTTCGGGTACTGACACGCGATAAACACACTAATCCTTTTTCTTAGCGTCTGCTTTTTTTGACCTTTCTACTTGTCTTTATTCAATGCGCCTAAAAATCATTTTTCGTCTTGTTCACATTCATTGGGTGTTACTTCGTCACGGTTTGGATGAATTAGCATTGCAAACACCTTTTTTTCGGCCTATTCGCTATTTTGCTATTTTCTCACCGTATGCGCGTTTAAAACGTAATGCCGATACGCGCGGCGTTCGTATTCGCCGCACACTCGAAGATTTAGGGCCGATTTACGTCAAATTTGGTCAAGCACTCTCAACGCGTAAAGATTTATTGCCTGACGATATTGCTGATGAATTAGTCAAATTGCAAGATAAGGTTCCGCCCTTTGCTAGCGCGGATGCGGTGAAAATTATTGAAAAAGCATTAGGCACCTCTGTTCAAAATGCTTTCGCCACATTTGATATAGCACCGCTTGCCTCGGCGTCAGTGGCTCAGGTACACACAGCAACGCTGCATACGGGTGAGAAAGTCATTGTCAAAGTGGTTCGCCCCGATATTGCACCGCGTATTGCCTCAGATATTGCCCTGCTTTATGAATTAGCCAGTCTTGCTGAACGTTTTTGGGTAGATGCAAAGCGTCTACGCGCAAAAGAAGTAGTGGCGGAGTTTGAGCGTACAACCTTAGATGAACTCGATTTAATGCGCGAAGCAGCAAATGCGGCTAAATTGCGGCGTAATTTTGAAAATTCTGACAGCCTCTATATTCCTGAAATTCATTGGGAATTTACACGCAAGAATGTGCTTGTCATGGAACGCGTTTACGGTATTCCAGTTGGCGAGATTGCGCAACTGCAAGCCGGTGGTGCTAATTTCAAAGTTCTTGCGGAACGTGGCGTTGAAATCTTTTTCACGCAAGTTTTCCGCGACAATTTCTTTCATGCGGATATGCACCCTGGTAATATTTTTGTCGAACTACCCGATAAATATATCGCGGTGGATTTTGGTATTGTCGGTACCTTATCAAGTTCAGATCAACGCTATTTAGCGGAAAATTTCTTGGCTTTTTTCAACCGCGATTATCGTCGCGTCGCGGAAATGCACGTTGAATCTGGTTGGGTCCCAGCTGGCACACGTATTGAAGAATTCGAAGCCGCTATTCGCAGTGTGTGTGAGCCCATTTTTGAAAAACCACTCAAAGATATTTCATTTGGGCAACTACTACTGCGTCTATTTCAAACCGCGCGACGCTTTGATATGCACGTTCAGCCCCAGTTAGTGTTGCTGCAAAAAACATTGCTCAATATTGAAGGATTAGGCCGTCAGCTTTACCCCGATCTCGATTTGTGGCAAACCGCTAAACCGTTTTTAGAAGGCTGGTTTCAGGAACGTTTAAGTCCAAAAGCGAAAATAAGTAAATTAATTAAACAAATTCCCGAATTTGCAGATCAATTTCCCGAAATTCCATCGTTACTTTATAAAGCGCTTGATAATGCCGCTCATGCACAACAACGCGCTGAACTTCAGCAACGTGAATTCGCCTTATTACGTCTTGAAATAGCTAATCAGAAGCGCAGTCAACTCTGGGCGATTTTAACAGCAGCTATGATGGTTTGCGCAGCCATTTGGTTTAAATAAACGTCAATACCGACATCAAACAAGACTCGTTACCTTTTGGAGAAGGATTATGATTTCAATGTACACCGTTTCTGTTCCGCCGATGATTCGCAGCTTATCTAATTTACGTGCCATTCTTGAAAAAGCCACTGCTTATACGCAAAGCAAACACATTGATCCAGCCGTTCTTGTCAATGCGCGTCTTTATCCCGATATGTATCCGCTGGTGAAACAAGTACAAATTGCAACGGATGTGGCGAAAGGGGCCGTTTCACGTCTAGCGGGCATTGAACCACCTAAGTTTGAAGATAATGAATCGACTTTTGCTGAATTAATCTCTCGCATTGATAAAACCCTTGAGTTACTGCATGCAAGCACACCAGAACACATTAACGGCTCAGAAGAAAATACTATTGTCTTTCTTATCCGCGATAAAACGGTGACTTTCCAAGGATTGCCTTATTTACTCGACTTTGTTTTGCCTAATGTGTATTTTCATGTGAGTACGGTTTACGCCATTTTGCGACACAATGGCGTGGAAATTGGCAAACGTGATTTCCTTGGAAACGTGTATTAAATTCACTTGTCTCTATAACGCCTGATTCTGCATAATTTTAATGACATTAAATGACCAACAACAAGCTGCTATCGATGCGATGCTCGACTTCGTCAAAACAGGCCGTGAAGACATCTTTTGTTTAATTGGCCCTGCAGGAACAGGCAAAAGTTTTACTATTCAGCATTTAATCGAACTGTTACCAAAAAACCTCAAAGTCTGTTTTACCGCGCCAACCAATAAAGCGGTGCGCGTGTTAAAAACGATGTCCGAGCGTCAAGGCCTCGCCGTCAAATGTGTCACGATTCATTCACTACTGGGGCTGAAAATTGAAACGCGAGGAGGCAAAGAAATCCTCACCAGCAGTGGCAAAAGTAGCATTGATAATTTTGATTTAGTGGTCATTGATGAAATTTCAATGATTGATGAGGAGTTGCTTAATTATCTTCACAGCGCGATTGATATGGATGGTGTTCAACTCATTATGATGGGAGATGATGCGCAATTACCCCCTATTGGCGAGAAAAAATCACTGACGTTTACCTTCAAAAACAGTCATTACTTAACGAAAGTCATGCGTCAACGCAGTGAAAATCCGATTTTGGGTTTGTGTAGTGATATTCGAGAAGCCATTGCAAACGGTGCGATGACGCTCCCCACCATGCAATCGCAAACTAATGAAGCAGGTAATATTGGCGTGCATGTCATGCCAGGGCGACACTTTACACACTGGATGCCGTCTGCGTTTAGCAATGAAAAATTTGATGGTGATTTTGATAAATACCGCGTCGTTGCATGGCGAAATAAAACCGTAGATTTTTATAACCGGAAAATTCAAAAACTGCGTTACGCGGATTTAGATCAACCTTTTGCTATCGGTGAACCCATCGTTTTCTCAAATCCACTTCACGCAATCAGCACCGAAATAGATTTTAAGTTAAATAAAAAGCTTGAGAAAGATTGGGATAAAATTCTCATCGGAACAGAATCTGAGGGCAAAATCGAAAAAATCAAAAAACTTGATCCTTATACGTTCTCGCCTACGCGCAAACACATCAACAACGGTTTTCATTTTAACACTATTATTCTCACACGTTACAAGGTCACATGTAGCATTGTAGGCCAAAAAGAGCGTATCAGCTTCATTGTCACCGACAATAAACAAGCACTGGATAGATTGCTTGAATTTATGGCGAAAAATGTATTAGCCAAACATTTTGATTGGATTGATTATTGGAAAATTAAGCGAATTTTCACTGATATTCGTCCCGCTTACGCGATGACTGTACATAAGTCACAAGGATCAACCTTTGAAAATGTCTTTGTCGACGCGCAGGACATTCTTTCCAATCCTAATCGAGAAGAAGCGCTACGTTGTCTCTACGTTGCTATTAGTCGAGCGAGCAATAACGTGATTGTGAACATTTAGAGCATTAAAGTAGGGTACCGTTATCAAATGTAGTAAAGTTTATCCACAATTTATGGCGCAGCAAATGACCGTGAACTATTTATGAAAGGTATTGATGTGAGTTATTACTACGAAGGTTATAGTGAATTTAAGACTGAGGAGCTGTAGTCATGATTCATGTAAATTTTACGGAGAAATTAATTCAAGACATTGTGAAATTAAATTGTGCGAACAGCAATATGAATATTATCGGGATTTACTATTGCGTTTTCCCAAAGCAGTAGCAGAATCTGTGGAGAAACAAAATGGATGAAATCAGCCAAGTAAAACAGCTAGTCAGTGAAATCAATCGTTTACATCATCAATTTTCGAATGATTATTTTGAAACAGGAATAATCGAAAAAATCAATCTCTCCAGAACCATCACGCATGTGCTCGCTACTCATATATACAAGTATCGCCTGACATTGCACGAATGCGTCAATGATTACCTGATGACCGCGAATATCAACATCAAGTATTTTTATCGCGTGAAAACCCGAGAAAGTATTGATGATAAGATTGGGCGTTTTTCAACCCGTGAAGATCAATACCCCGTCAATAACTGGCTCAATGACATTTTTGGTGCCCGCATTATTTTAAGTGCTGATGAAATAAATTCGGTTATGGATTTGCTCGATGACTGGCAAGAAGAATTGAGTTTGAAAAATTGGTATTTGCGCGATAAAGAAGGCTATCGCGGCTTGCATATTTACTTTAAAAATAAAAATAACTTCTATTTCCCTTGGGAGCTGCAAATTTGGGATGCAGAAGACATTCAAAGCAACATTCAAAATCATGAGAAATTCAAGCGCACCTTTATGTAAACAAAATACGAATGATGAGTTGCCTTAACAGGGACTGTTTACTAACCCCTTGTGAGCTATTTTATAAAGGCTATAGTGTATTTAAGGCTGAGGATAAGGCGGTTATTAATTTAAAACCGCAAATACGAAGCGATATTACTTCATATAAGATGTCTGGCTTTGCGCGTTAAGTATTAGTGAATGTATTAAGAACGAATACATGTTTCTGATGAATATTTAAGGTACTACGAATGACTTGTACCAAAAAAATTATTATGGAAGGGGAATGAACATAGAAATACCAAAACTAAAGAGAGAAATTCAATTAATTAAATAGTCATTGATTTTAA
>CAJBJW010000301.1 GCA_903953455.1 uncultured Pseudomonadota bacterium
TCAAATCAACCCAAGCAGCAATGCTCAGCATCAAGAATTGTCGTTTAAAACGACAATTGTTCATTCGGCGTTTACGCAAATCCAACCCAAGCAGCACTAATCGGTTCAAGTTTTGTCGTTTTAAACGACAATTGTTCATCCGGTATAATCCAAAGTGCGATGTTATACTTGAAAACTCGATGATCCAGTATGTACGATCAAACTCGATGACTCACTTTGGATGAAACTGAATGCGTCACTTTGAACAATAAAAATCCAAACTATAAGCTTAAATGTACAATTAGCTATGTTTTACAATGTGATAGATATGTTTTCAATCTTTGTACATGACAAAAACTAACCATATTGAAAATCATTTTTAATTTCAATATGTTGAAATAGGCGTTTAACAGATGAGTGCTTAAGATTGAAATGAATTAAAGAGGAACGAAGTAAATCTAATCCCGATTTAAAAATACTTTTTGAAAGCCGTTGATGTTTTTTAATTTTAATAGGCTTGACGTTCTCATGTTGCCATTCTCCAGTGCGATGCGCCCAACAAAAAGCAATGACCATGACTGCAAGTAAGCGTTTCAAACGCAAGCGATTAGTAATGCGTGACTCTTCCAAATTAAAACCGCGACCTTTGAAAGCCGCAAATAATGTTTCGATTTGCCAGCGTCTTGCGTAGGCTTCAAGTGTTCTTTCACACGGTTTTAGTGTAGCAATAATCACTAATTCACCATCATGTAAGCGTAGTGCGGTTAGGTAAACCTGAACCCCTGTCATGCGTCGTGGCTTATCAATAAACAGTTGTTCACCGACTTTGAGAAACAGAAAAAGTTTCTCTGCTCTGACTAATTCACCTTGCGCATTTGGAATTTTTGCATCTTTTTTAATGCGGATACCAAAATCAACACCCTGACTTTGCAACCAGTTCAACCAATCTGAACCAATAAACTCGCGGTCTGCTAGGACACGAATCATGTGTTGTTTTCCAAATTGCTGAATAAATCGTTTCATCAGTGCAATTCGTTCACGCGTATTCGAGTTTCCTTTTTTATGAAGCAATAGCCAATAAATCGGTATTGCTATTCCTTTGTACACGACCGCCAACATCAAGATATTGATGTTTTTTTACCCCATTTCCAATTAGTTCGGTCAAGCACTAACTCATAATCTGTATTCAAAAAACCAAATAGAGCCATCACAAACCAAGCAAGTTGATTAAAATCTAAATTGAAATCATGCAGGAATCGTTGAATACGGCGATAATTAGATTCCATCTTCGCCGTACCTGAAAACATCAATGCGATTTCAGTTAAGTTGACGCTTCTCGCTTTAATCACTTCAACAAGCATTCTGGCAAAGCAATCCATTCTTGCTTTGTTCCATTGGAATTTTTCATTTAATATCGCTGAAAGCCCGTTGATTTGGTTCATCTCTCAATCTCTTCGTAAAATCTATATTATGAACTATTTCAACATGTTCTGTTTTTTGTCATGTACAAAGAAACATTTTATAAAAAATACGTTTAATTGATTTACAACAAAATTTATAAAATTCTAAAGATATCCGATAATGTCATAAATACCCTTTTAACCTATGGAGCTCAACTTAGCGTGGACAAAAATAAAGTTTCTCGTCTTACCATTAAAATACGCCTTGGAATTATTGTAGGTATTTTTACTATTGGATTTACTTTATTTGGTATTGCGATCTTGCAAACCATGAATACACTGAATGTTAACGGCCCAATTTACCAACGTATTGTGCAAGGTAAAGATCTCATTGCCGATATCCTGCCACCCCCTGAATACATTTTAGAGTCCTATTTAGTTATTTTACAATTAGCGAATTCGAGCGATTCTCAAGAAACGCAAACATTAATAAAACGTTTTGATGTCCTTAAAATCGACTTCGATACACGCCACGACTACTGGCAAAAAGAAAATTTAGACCCTGAGCTAAAAACGCAGTTTTTAGAAAAATCATCCCTTGCAGCACAAGCCTTTTACCATGAAGCACAAA
>CAJBJW010000302.1 GCA_903953455.1 uncultured Pseudomonadota bacterium
TACCAGTGGGCAATATGACGAAGCCGAAAAAAGTTATCGTCGCGCATTGCAAATTGACGCGAAATGTAAAAAAGCGAATTACAATTTAGCGATTGTGCTCACCAAGTTGGAGAGACTCACTGAGGCGCAGGCACATTACCGCCAAGAAGTTGCTGTCAACCCGACGTTTGCGGAGGCACACAGTAATTTAGGCAATTTACTTAAAAATTTAGGGCAACTCAAAGAAGCCGAAGACTGTTATCGACAAGCCTTAGTCGTCAATCCCGCATACGTTGATGCGTACACCAATTTACTCTACACCCTCGCCCACAACCCTGATGCGCCACCCGAGTTTGCGTTTCAAGAAGCGCTCAATTTTGGCAAAGTGGCCATGCACAATGTTCAGCCACTCGTCCACTCCACTACGAATCGTGATGCGCATAAAAAATTACGTGTAGGGATGCTATCGGGTGATTTTTGGAATCATGCGGTTGCATTTTTTATGGAGCCACTGCTCGCAAAGCTTGATAAAAATAATTTTGAATGGGTGGCGTACTATAACAACACGAAAAATGACATGATTACACAAAAAATCAAAAGTCATTTTACTGTTTGGAATGAGATTGCCGCACTAAGTGATACTCAAGTGGCACAAAAAATCGCTAATGACCACATCGATATTATTATTGATTTATCTGGTCATACCGATAAAAACCGTTTAATGGCACTTGCCTATAAACCGGCTCCAATTCAAGTGTCATGGCTCGGCTATCCGGCGACAACGGGCGTTCCCACTATGGATTATTATTTAGTGGATAATGATTGGTGCCCTGCCGGATTACTCGATAACTATTTTGTCGAAAAATTGGTGCAATTACCGAGCGTTGTGACGTTCGAATCACCCGACAAAAACGTACCCGTAGTGGACACGCCAGCGTTGAAGAACGGCCATATTACATTTGGAAGTTTTAACCGTAGTAGTAAATTAACACAATGTACGCTGGATTTATGGTGCAAAACCCTCAATGCTGTTCCTACCGCAAAAATGGTTTTAGGCAATATTTCAGATGCGCCACTGCAAACACAATTAGAAAAAGAATTTTCCCGTCGTGGTGTGGATATTAGTCGTTTAACATTTTATGCCAAAAAATCGATTCCAGAATATTTGGCACTGCATGGTGAAATTGATTTTATTTTAGATACATTCCCTTATGCTGGTGGAACAACCACCGGTTTTGCACTTTGGATGGGCGTGCCAGTATTAACCTATTCCTGGCCGAGTTTACCCGGTCGTGCTGGCGATGCTTGGTTGAGTGTTGTTGATTTGCGCGATAAATTTTTAGCTGAAACAGATGCTGAATTTATTGAATTAGCTAAATCATGGAGTGAAAATATCGACGAATTGCAATCGCTACGCTACCAACTACGTGGACGTATGCAAAACGGCAGGATGAAACCCGAAAATGTGGCGCATGGCTTAGAAAAAGGCTTAACCATGATGTGGCAGCGTTTTTGTAATGGACTGCCTGTGGAAAGTTTTAGCGTGCCTAAAGATGAGGGATAGTGCTTTGCAGTGGCTGTTTTTTTGCGCGTTTACATCACCAGGTTTTAGCAGTAAAACTTTTCTCATTACGCAATTCTAAATGCTCACCATTTTGCCCAATGACATAAAGGCCTTTCTTAATTGCATA